>JAULXA010000254.1:0-12939 GCA_032118875.1 Flavobacterium sp. | reverse complement strand
TGATACGAACCATCTTCTTCAGTAAATTTTTTACTTTCTGTAATGGTTATGTAATAATCATCTGCTTTTGTTGCTCTAACGTCGAAAAAGTACGTTCTTCTTCCTGCTCTCAATACTTTAGAAAAAATGTCTTTTTCTAATAATTCTTTGTCATTCATAATCCTTCGTTCAATTATTAGTTTGGTTTAGTCTTTCAAAAATCTAAAAAAAAATAATAGTAAACAATTTTTTAAGCATTTTCTTTTTCAGAAAGTTGTTTTGTATATAAATCTTTATAAAAGCCTTCTTGGTTTACTAATTGATTATGAGTGCCTTCCTGAACAATTTTACCTGAATCTAAAACAATAATTTTATTTGCATTTTTTGCTGCAGAAGCTCTGTGCGTCACAATAATTGTTGTTTTTTCGTTAAATATAGTTTTGAAGTTGTTAACAATCTTTTCTTCGGTTTCGGTGTCGACAGCACTTAAACAATCGTCTAGAATTAAAATAGGAGCTTCTTTAATAATAGCACGCGCAATGGAAACTCTTTGTTTTTGTCCGCCAGATAATGTAATTCCTCTTTCTCCTAAAATGGTTTCGTATTTATTGGTAAACGATTGGATGTTATCATCAACAACTGCCATTTTTGCAGCGTTTACAATCTCTTCATCTGTTGCGTTTTCTTTTCCAAATTTGATGTTGTTTTTTATCGAATCAGAAAATAAAAACGGATCTTGTGGTACAATACTCATGCTGTTACGCAAATGATACAAATCGTAGTCGGTTAAATTATGACCGTCAATTTTAATTTTCGAATTTCCAGAAACATCGTGAATTCTAGTTAATAATGATAAAATAGTAGATTTTCCAGAACCCGTTTTTCCCATAATCGCAACAGTTTCTCCTTTATTAATGGTAAAACTGATATTGTCTAAGGCTTGAATATTGGTATCTTCGTAAATGTAACTTACATTTTCAAAAGTAATTTTACCTTCGATTTCTGTCGTAATTTTTCCTATATTCTGAATTTCGGGTTGTTCTAATAAAAATTCATTAATTCGTTTTTGCGAGGCTTCAGCTTCTTGCACTAAGGATGAAACCCAACCAAATGAAGCTACTGGCCAAACCAACATCCCAATATATAATAGGAATTTAGCAATTACACCAATGTCTTTTATTTCGCCTCGGACGTACATTTGTCCGCCCACATAAATCACAATTAAATAACTCAATCCAATTAATAAAACCATCAATGGACCAAATAACGCTTGTGTTTTAGCTAATGACAAGTTTTTTTCTTTACTTATTTCAGAAAGTTTGATAAAATGATTGTTTCTGTCTTTTTCTAATGCATACGCTTTTACGACTCTAATTCCAGAGAAAAATTCTTGCGTAAAGGATGATAGTGTAGATAAATTTTGTTGGTATTCGGTACTTTTTTTATTGATACGCTTACTTAAAATAAAAATACTATAGGACAAAATAGGTAAGGGTAATAACGAATAAATGGTCAGTTTTACATTTATAGCCGACATACTAATAATTATCGCAGCAAATCTTATGATGGTATTTATGGTATACATTACGGCTGGTCCAACATACATTCGTACTTTTCCAACATCTTCACTGATACGATTCATCAAATCACCTGTTCTGTTTTTTTTGTAAAAGTTTTGAGAAAGATTTTGGTAATGATTAAAGATTTCGTTTTTTAGATCAAATTCTACAAAACGAGACATTACAATTAAAGTTTGACGCATTAAGAATGTTAAAAAACCGGCAATTAAGGTGCAAACAAAAATAAGAGCTATGTTCTCAAATAATTCTTTTTTTAATGAAGTGGTATCTTTATTTCCGGATTTTAGGAATGCTTCAATGGAAGAAATTGATTTCCCGACTAATTCTGGAGTGTATAAAGCAAATATTTGAGCAACAATTGTGATAATTATTCCAAATAAAAATCGGTGCTTGTATTTTATGAAATATTTATTTAAATATTGTAATTCTTTCATTTAAAGTAATATAATTTAAAGTAATCAGATTTTTGTTAAATATTTTATAGTTTTTTGCGATTATATTGCAATATGTTAAATTGTATTATTCGTAAAAATAAAATAAAAAACGACAATTATATATAATTTATACATATTTTTGTATCTTATTATTGATAAAAAATCAAATATACTCATGACAACAGATATTATAAATTCAAACGAACTACACAAAGTAGATCCCGTTTTTGGTCAAATTTCTTTTGATGGACACGAACAAGTTGTTTTCTGTAATGACAAAGATACAGGTTTAAAAGCAATAATCGGAATTCATAATACAGTTCTTGGTCCTGCACTTGGAGGAACAAGAATGTGGAAGTATTCTAATGAATGGGAAGCTTTAAATGACGTATTAAGATTATCTCGCGGGATGTCTTTTAAATCTTCAATTTCAGGTTTAAATTTAGGTGGTGGTAAAGCTGTTATTATTGGTGATGCCAAAACAGAAAAAACACCTGAATTAATGAGGAAATTTGGTGAATATGTAGATTCATTATCTGGAAAATACATTACAGCTGAAGATGTTGGAATGGAAACAAAAGACATGGATACAGTAAGAGAAGTAACGAAATATGTTACTGGAATTTCTGAAAGTAAAGGTGGTTCTGGAAATCCTTCTCCAATTACTGCTTATGGTGTTTTTATGGGTATGAAAGCCGCTGCAAAACATAAATTTGGAGTAGATAATTTAGCAGGAAAAAGAGTTTTAGTTCAAGGTATTGGTCACGTTGGTGAAGTGTTAGTACAACATTTAACTAATGAGGGTGCTATTGTAACTATCTCTGATATCAATGAAAACAGACTACATGAAGTAGGTTCTAAATACGGAGCTAAAATTTTTACAGGAAACGATTTATATAGTTTAGATGTAGATATTTATGCGCCTTGTGCTTTAGGAGCGACTATCAATGACGATACAATTAGTAAAATTCAAGCAAAAGTTATTGCTGGAGCAGCTAATAATCAGTTAGCAAATGAAGTAATTCACGGTAAATTATTAAAAGAAAAAGGTATTTTATATGCACCTGATTTCTTAATTAATGCTGGTGGAGTAATTAATGTTTATTCAGAATTAGCAAATTTAACATCTGCTCAAGTAATGGAAAAAACTGAAAACATTTACAACACAGCAATGGATATTTTTAAATTATCGGATGTTCAAAATATCACAACACATCAAGCAGCATTAAATATTGCTCAAAAAAGAATTGATGACAGAAAAAAAGAATTACAAAACAAATAATTCTTTAAAATAAAATATTGTAAATTTGTCCCGAAATAATTATAAAAATTGTTTCGGGATAATTTTTTAAAGTTCTTAGCCATGCTTAACAGAAGACATTATAGAGTAAAAGTGATGCAAACCATTTATGCGATGCATCAGCACGAATCCGATTCATTAGATAAGGAAGAAAGATTTTTATTACAAAGTATAGACAATTCTCAAGATTTGTATTTAGTAATGCTTTCCATTTTCGATGAATTACAATTGAAAGAAAGAACCTATTTAGAACTTGCTTCTAAAAAACACTTGGCTACCAAAGAAGAACAAAATCCTAATTATAAGTTTGTAAATAATAGTTTTTTCAAAATTATAGCCAATCATGCTGCTTTTTATGATAAGTTAGAAGAAAGAAAAATTGACAACTGGAAACGTAACGACGATTGTATCATCTTTCTATTAGAAGCTATTAAAGAGTCTGATTTGTATAAAAGATATATGGCTGTAGAAACTACAGAATTCAAAAAAGACATTTTCTTCATGTACGATGTTTTTAATGAAATTATCGCGCCAAACGAAAAGTTATACGACTATTTAGAAGATTTTAAAATTACTTGGGTAGATGATATTCCTGTCATTAACACTTTGATTTCTAAGCAAATTAAAGCCATTAGAAGCTTCGAAGATTCAATTGAATTACCACAAGTTTTTAAAGATTTAGACGACAAAGAATTTGTTAGAAATTTATTTAGAAAAACAGTTTTAAACGAAGCAGAATTCGCAAAAGAATTTGAAAATAAAACGCCAAATTGGGACAAAGAACGTATTGCAGAATTAGATACAATTATTCTTAAAATGGCCATTTGTGAGTTATTGAAATTCCCGTCAATTCCTGTAAAAGTTACGTTAAACGAATATTTAGAAATTGCTAAAGAATATTCTACTCCAAAAAGTAGTATATTTATCAATGGAATTTTAGATAATTTAGTGAAAGATTTCCAGGCCTCAGAAAAATTAAAAAAATCCGGTAGAGGGTTATTATAAAATAGAAAGATGAAAAAAATAGCTAGAATTTTTGCAGTCGCTGCTTTGTTAATTACTTTTTCTTGTAAAAAAGAAGTAGAAGTGAAAGAGGTTAAAAATGAAGATAAAACAATTACTGCTACAACAAGTTTAGAAGAAAACGCTAAAGTGCCAAAAACTAAAGTTGAATTTGATAAAGAAATTCATGATTTTGGTCAAATTGAACAAGGTGAAATTGTAGAAACTACATTTAAAATTAAAAACGTAGGTGACAATGATTTGTATATTGTTGACGCACACGGTTCATGTGGTTGTACGGTTCCAGAAGTAACAAAAGAAGCCATTAAGCCAGGAGAATCGGCGCCAATTAGTGTGAAATTTGATTCAAACGGAAAATCAGGTGAAGTAACTAAATCGGTTATGATTACTTGTAATACAGCAAAAATTGTAGAAAATATTAAAATTAAAGCAAGTATAAAAACGAAAAAATCAAGTGCAATAACTAATAAATAAAAAAATGAATTCAACCTTAATCATTCAGTTGGTGTTAATGTTAGGAGTATTTTACTTCTTAATCATCATGCCAAAAAACAAAAAAATCAAATTAGAAAAAACTTTTTTAGCCAATTTAAAAGCTGGAGATAAAATTATAACTATTGCCGGAATTCACGGTAAAGTTTCTGAAATTGCTGAAACTACTATCGTAATGGAAACTATGTCTGGAAAATTGAAAATCGAAAAAAGTTCTATTTCAGCAGAAATGAGTTTGAAATTAAATGAAACTAAATAGTTTAAATTGCAAACATAAAAAAACCCAAATTCATATCGAATTTGGGTTTTTTGTTTATAAAGATATTCTCTTATTTTTTATTTTGAATTGCGTTTAATTCTGCAATCTTCACAATCACTTCAATGGCTTTTTGCATACTTTCTACAGGAACATATTCGTATTTTCCGTGGAAGTTATGTCCACCAGCAAAAATATTCGGACAAGGTAAGCCCATAAATGATAAACGAGAACCATCAGTACCACCACGAATTGGTTTAATTAATGGTTTGATGTTTAATTCCTTCATAGCTTGTTCGGCTAATTTTACAATATGCATTACAGGCTCTACCTTTTCACGCATGTTGTAATATTGGTCTTTTATTTCTAAAACGGCGATATCTTCTCCAAATTGTTTTTTGTATTTTTTGTTGATTTTAGCCACAACTTCTTCCACATATTCTTTGCGTTTTTCGAACTTTTTGCGATTATGGTCTCTAATGATCAATTGTACTAAAGTGTCTTCAATACTTCCTTGAATATTCGTAACATGATAAAAACCTTCGTAATTTTTCGTAGTTTCTGGCGTTTCGTCTTTTGGTAATTTATTGATAAACTTGTTCGCTAAAAGCATTGAGTTGATCATTTTTCCTTTGGCATAACCAGGATGAACACTTTTTCCGTTGAATCTGATTTTTACGCCAGCAGCATTAAAATTTTCGTATTCTAATTCTCCAATTTGACTTCCATCCATTGTGTAAGCCCAATCTGCACCAAATTTTTCTACATCAAAATGATCTGCACCACGACCAATTTCTTCATCAGGTGTAAAACATACTTTTAAGGCTCCGTGTTTGATCTCTGGATGCTGGACTAAATATTCCATGGCAGTCATAATTTCTGTAATTCCTGCTTTGTCATCAGCTCCTAAAAGAGTTGTTCCGTCTGTTGTAATTAAAGTTTGACCTTTGTACAATAACAAATCTTTAAAATAAGAAGGGGAAAGAATGATGTTTTTTTCTGCATTTAAAACGATATCACCACCATCATAATTTTTTATAATTTGTGGCTTTACGTCTTTTCCAGTAAAATCTGGAGTAGTATCAAAGTGAGAAACAAAACCAATAGTTGGCACTTCGTAATCTAAATTACTTGGTAAAGTGGCCATCACGTATGATTTGTCGTCAATAGAAACATCTGACAAACCTATTTGTTTTAATTCTTCTGCTAATTTATTAGCTAAATCCCATTGTTTAGCAGTACTTGGAGTAGTGTTAGATTCTGGATCCGATTCTGTATCAACAGTTACATATCCAATAAAACGATCAATTATATGTTGCATTTTTTATAATTTTAAGAGATGCAAATATAGTAAAAAGTACGTAGTATGATTTATGAAGTTCGAAGTAAGATATACGAAATATTAAAAAGAAAAATTATATGTGATATTTCCTGTTTGTTTATCTGCAGCAGATTCGCTTGGTTCCCATGTAGTTTGTAAGGCATACTTTTTTGCTAATGCAATTAAACAAGCATCTGCAGTGGAACCTTTTGCGTTTACAGCAGAAATAGTTTTTCCTGATTTATTTACAGTAACTTCAATGACTACTCTACCAGCTTGATTACAATCGTTTGTTGTTGGTGGAATGTTGGCCACACGTCTTCCAGCTAAAGTATAATTTCCTTTTCCTTTTCCAATTCCACTTCCGTTACCACCGCCAGAACCTGAGCCACTTCCTGCGCCAGTCCCAGTTCCGTTTCCTGTTCCGTTTCCGCCACCAGTTCCACCACCAGAGCCACCATTTCCATAATATCCGTTAGAATTGGTACTACCATTTGCTGATCCTTGATTTCCACTTGTGCTACTATTCCCATCGCCACCTTTTTTATTACCTTTTATCATATTTGATAAAGCACTATTGGTTTTCTTAACAGGTGTTTTTGGAGTTTCTACAGGTTTTTCTGTAGGTTTCTTGTCTTTTGGTTTAACATTTGTTTTTGGTGGAGTAGGAACATCTGCACCAACATTATCTTGTGTTAAAATTTCATCTGGAGTCGATTCAGTAGGTTGAGACGCGATTTCTTTCATATTGACTTCTAAAGTTTCGCTCAAATAATCATCACCTTTACCTTTATCGGTATTTCCGAAATTAAGTTCAACTCCGCCACCGCCACCACCTTGTGCGATAAGCATTTCAGTTTTTCCATAAGGAGGCCAAAAACGAAGGAAAAACAATAGAAGTAAGATACTTCCAAAAGAATAAAAAGTTATGATAAGCGACTTCTTAGAGTCGGTTAAATTTTGCTTGTTGAGAAATTTAATTAGAAACCATAAAATTACTGCCAATACTGCCAATATGAGGATAAGCATTGAGCCGTGGTCGTTTATGAATTTAAATATTTTTACTAATCTTCTCATTCTGTGAAATTATGTTATAATAACGAATAAATGTAATAAAAATTGTTGAAACAAAAAAACTACGTCAAAAATTGTTCCAACGTAGTTTTTTTAAAGAAATATTGTTGTGTGTTTACACCAATTGTTTCAATGCAATTTCATAAGCTCTTGCACTAATATTTGTTTTACTTGAATTGATATCAAATGTTTTTTGAATCGCTTTTCCAATAATTTCAGAAGCATCATTGAAGATTGCTTCATCAGTCATTTGTACTTTTTTCTCCATAAAGTAAGCAAAAACTCTTGCCATTCCACAGTTAGAAATGAAATCTGGAATCAAACTTACTTTGTTGTCTGTTTCTTCCATAATTGGTCCGTAGAAAATTTCTTTGTCGGCAAAAGGAACATTCGCACCACAAGAAATAACTTCTAAACCATTGGCAATCATATTTTCAACATTGTCTTTAGATACAATTCTTGAAGCGGCACATGGAGCGAAAATTTGCGCACCCATTTTCCAAATTTTATCATTGATTTCTGCAAAAGGAATCATTTGGTCAGAAACCAATTTGTTTCCATCTTTATTTCTGAACAATTCTGTAATTTCTTCGAATGTGAAACCATTTTCGTTAAGTACACCACCATCTCTATCAATAATTCCAACTACTGTTGCACCCATTTTAGCTAAATAAAAGGCTGCAGCTGAACCTACATTACCAAAACCTTGTACGATGGCTTTTTTGCCCACAACGCTTCCGCCATAAATTCCGTAGAAATGTTTCACTGCTTCAGCAACTCCGTAACCTGTAATCATATCGGCTACAGTATATTTTTTCGATAAATCTGGAGTAAATTCTCCATTTTCAATCACTTTAATTACACCTTGGCGTAATTGTCCGATTCTGTTGATTTTATCAGCTTCTGTTGGTTTGAAATGTCCATTAAAAACACCTTCTTGCGGATGCCAAACACCACATTCTTCCGTCATTGGAATTACTTCGTGAATTTCATCTACATTTAAATCTCCACCAGTTCCATAATAATTTTTCAATAATGGAGAAACCGCTTTGTACCAACGCTCTAAAACGCCTTTTTTACGAGGGTCTGCGGGGTCAAAATTAATTCCAGATTTTGCTCCACCAATTGCAGGACCAGATACTGAAAATTTTACTTCCATAGTTTTTGCTAAAGAAAGTACTTCGTTTTGATCTAAACCAATTCTCATACGAGTTCCACCACCAGCGGCACCACCACGTAAAGAGTTGATAACTGTCCAACCTTCTGCTTCCGTTTCTGGATCTTTCCAATTGAAAACTATTTCCGGTTCTTTATTTTCGAATTTATGTAGTAAATCTTTCATAATAAGTCAAGTTAATTTTGATATGCAAATTTAGCTTTTTCAAACAATGAAAAAAGAAATTTTACTTTTTTTTTGTTATTTTGATACCGATTGGTATCTTTGCATATGCGATCATCAGAAATAACAAAAGCAAAAGTGCTAAAAGAAGCGACAAACCTTTTTAATACAAAAGGGTATAAATCTACGTCTTTAAGCGATATTACTGATGCTACGGGCTTAACGAAAGGTGCGATTTACAGGCATTTTGAGAACAAAGAAAGTTTGGAAATTGAAGCGTTTCAGAAAATGATGCAAGCTATTTTTGTGGCGTTAAACGAGAAAATTAAGGCTGAAAACAATACCAGAGATAAGCTTTTCTGTGTGCTAAATTTGTTCCAAAGTTACATTACAAATCCACTAATTATTGGTGGTTGCCCGTTACTAAATGTTGCGGTTGAAGTGGATGATACCAACTTAGAATTGAAGCAAAAAGCACAACAAGCTTTATCTGTTTTTCGTGATTCTGTAGAAAGAATTATTATCAATGGAAAAACGCATAAACAAGTCGGTGCTTTAGTAAATGAAAAATTAGTGGCAACTATTATGATTTCAACCCTTGAAGGCGGCGTGATGATGAGTAAATTGCAAAACTCCAACTCCGATATTGAGATTGTGGTCAATCATTTAAAAAATTGGATTGTTTCCGATATATTGCTATAAAAAAATTTAAATAATTTGATACCAATTGGTATCTTAAAATAAAAATAATGATGAATTTTAAGAAAATAATGCAAAAATCAATGGGTTTTTATTTCAATTTATTGTCATTTGTACACCCAAAAAAACTAAAAAAGGACGGATTTCTACTTTTTTGTAATCCATTTGCTCGAAAAGTAAAACCGCATCAAATGGAATTTCTACAAAAGGGAATGTCAGATGTTTTGGATTTGGAAGGCTTCAAAATTCAAACCTATAAATGGGGTAGTGGTAGTAAAAAAATATTGTTAGTTCACGGTTGGTCGAGTCATTCGTTTCGTTGGAAAAATTACATTGAACATTTACTTAAAAACGATTTTACTGTTTATGCATTAGATGCGCCAGCTCACGGTTTGTCATCTGGGAAATCAATCCATGTGGTTTTGTATGCGAAAGTGATTCATGCATTTTTGAAAATTAATTCAGAAATTTCTTCTATTGTGAGTCATTCTATTGGTGGATTTGCCACTACTTATTTTTTAGATCAATATAAAGAACATACGATTGAAAAAGTAGTAATTATGGGTGCGCCAGGTGAAGCTTCAGATTTCTTCGATTTTTATAAAGAAACTTTGGGGTTAACCACAAAATCTCTTAATTTAATTATTGATGAATTTCAAACACAATTAGGAAAAGCACCAAGCTATTTTTCAAGTGCAAGATTCGCGGAAAGCATCGGAATTCCTGCTTTAATCGTTCATGATAAAAATGATTTAGCTACGAACTATAACTATTCGATACGATTAAATAAACATTGGGTAAATAGTCAATTAATTTTGACTGAAGGTTTAGGACACGACTTAAAAAGTAAGGATTTAATAAAAAATGTAACTGATTTTATTAAGAACTAAATTCATAAATTTCACCTGAACTATGATCCTGTTTCGCACCGGTTACACTTGCTAAAACATTAATTTCATTTCGTAATTTTAAAACACCAAGTAGCGCAAAAATTAAAGCTTCTTTAAATTTTATGGTTTTTTCGTCTGGAATGATAATTTCAATTGTTGGTAAATGCGCTTTCATTCTGTCGATTAAAAATTCGTTATACACACCACCTCCAGAAATTAATAATTTACCTGATTTGGCTTTTAGTATTTTTCCAATTTGAAAAGCAATGTGTTCAGTAAACGTTCGCATTTTGTCTTCGGTTGAAAGTGTATAACTTTCTAAAATAGGTAAAACAGTTTCTTTTACAAATTCGAAACCTAACGATTTCGGGAATGTTTTGCTGTAAAATTCTAGTTGATTTAATTCTTCAAATAATTCTGAGTTTAAGTTTCCAGATGCTGAAATCTCACCTTTATCGTCATATTCTAATCCGAAAGTATTCGCATAGAAATTCAAAACGGTGTTGACAGGTGAAATGTCAAAGGCAATTCGTTGGTTGTTTTCTTCAAACGAAATATTAGAAAATCCGCCTAAATTCAAACAATAATCAAATTCTGAAAATAAAATTGTATCACCAATTGGCACTAAAGGCGCGCCTTGGCCTCCTAAATTGACATCTTGAACTCGGAAATCGCACACTACTTTTTGTTGAATGATTTTTGCTATTTCAGGTAAATTTCCAATTTGAAGCGTGAAGCCATTTTGTGGTTGATGCAAAATAGTATGTCCGTGAGAACAAACAGCATCAATGTTTGAAATATTGTTATTAGTAATGAATTCAGAAATGATATTTCCAAGTAAATTGGTGTATTCAATATTTAAATCTGAAAGTTCAGTTGTGCTGAAATTAATTCCGTTTTTGAGTTTAGAGATCATTTCTGTGGAATAAGAAATGGTATCACATTCGTAAATTTCGTATGACCATTTACTGTTATTTATTTCAAATTTTATATGTGCCAAATCCACTCCATCTAATGAAGTGCCCGACATTACCCCGATAACGTTATAGTTCTGCTTAAACATGGGTTAAAAATACAATTTCTTATTGAAATTTTCATATAAAATAACTACATTTGAGCGAAATTTTTAAGATATATTCAATTAACCTATAGTAAAATAATGGATTTTAAATTAAACGAAGAGCAATTAATGATTCAACAAGCGGCAAGAGATTTTGCTGTTGCAGAATTGTTACCTGGTGTTATAGAAAGAGATGAACATTCAAAGTTTCCGACTGAGCAAGTTAAGAAAATGGCAGAACTTGGTTTTATGGGAATGATGGTTGATCCTAAATATGGTGGAGCTGGTTTAGATAGCATTTCATATGTTTTAGCAATGGAAGAAATTGCTAAAGTTGATGCTTCTGCAGCTGTTATTATGTCTGTAAATAACTCATTGGTTTGTGCAGGTTTAGAAAAATATGGTTCAGAAGAACAAAAAATTAAATATTTAACGCCGTTAGCTAAAGGTGATGTAATTGGAGCATTCTGTTTATCTGAGCCAGAAGCGGGTTCTGATGCAACTTCGCAAAGAACTACAGCTATTGATATGGGTGACCATTATTTAGTAAACGGAACAAAAAACTGGATTACAAATGGTGGAACAGCTTCTACTTATTTAGTAATTGCTCAAACTGACGCTTCAAAAGGACATAAAGGAATTAACGTTCTGATTATGGAAAAAGGAATGCCAGGTTTTGAAATTGGTCCAAAAGAAAAGAAAATGGGAATTCGTGGTTCTGACACACATACTTTATTATTTAATGATGTGAAAGTTCCTAAAGAAAATAGAATTGGTGCGGATGGTTTCGGATTTGCATTTGCGATGTCAACTTTAAATGGTGGACGTATTGGAATTGCTTCTCAAGCATTAGGAATTGCTCAAGGTGCTTATGAATTAGCTTTGAAATATTCTCAAGAGCGTGTGGCTTTCAAAAAACCAATTTTCCAACACCAAGCAATTGCTTTTAAATTAGCAGATATGCACGTGAAAATTACATGTGCAAGATTGTTAATTCACAAAGCTGCTGCTGAAAAAGATTTAGGTGAAGATATTGCACATTCTGGTGCGATGGCCAAATTATATGCTTCTGAAATTGCTTTAGAAGTAGCTAATGAAGCGGTTCAAATTCATGGTGGAAACGGTTATGTAAGTGAATACCATGTGGAAAGAATGATGCGTGATTCTAAAATTACTCAAATTTATGAAGGAACTTCTGAAATACAAAGAATTGTAATCTCAAGAGGTTTAGTTTCATAATACTAATTTTTATTAAATATAAAAGCCGTCCCGATTGAATCGAGACGGCTTCTTTTTTTAAATTATTATTTTAATTTGTACTTGATGAAATGTTTTTGATATAATGTCCTCTATTTGTTTCAATACGAATAAAGAACATTTCACCTTTTTGATGTGTTAATGGGAATTCAATTTTCATTTCTTTTCCTAAATATGCATCATTATCGGATTTACTTAAAAGTAATCTACCTGTTATGTCAAAAACTTGAATTAG
>JAULXA010000253.1:0-8319 GCA_032118875.1 Flavobacterium sp. | reverse complement strand
GATACCAATCAATTAGAAGATGAATTAAATGAAAATTCTTGGATAATTGTGGAAAACGAACTGCAAAACAAAATTATAGGCAAAAACAGCCAAAACTTTTGGAAAGAAAAATTAAACGAAATTGGTGGTGAATACATTTACTTTTCTAATTCACCAGAAAACCCGACGCTTAATTAACTGAGATATTCAGTAATGCTGTAATTTCTTTAGATAATTCTGAAGTAAATTCCTTTTTTCTATATTTTGTAATAGGTTGAATTCCAGTAATTACATTCGATATAAACAGTTCATCTGCTTTTTGTAGATCAAAAGGAGAAATACTTCTTTCAATCATTTCTATATTTTCCATTTTACTTGTTAGGGCAATAATTTGCTTACGCATGATTCCGTTTAAGCAACCATCTAAAGTTGGTGGTGTAATTAATTGATTACCCATTTTCATAAAAATATTGCCATTTATAGCTTCTACAACATTTTTATCATCATTAATTAAAAGACAATTGTCGAATCCATTTTCTTTAGCAAAAACACTTGCTACCACATTAATCATCTTATTATTGGTTTTTAATGTTGATAATAAATGTTTAGAAATGTGAAAATCTTTAAACAATTCTACTTCATAATTGGAAGTAGAAAAAGAATATTTATCTGAATTTAATTCGGAACAGGTAATAATAAATTCCACATCATTTGAAGTTGGATTGTAATATCCGTCAGCTTTTCTAAAAACAGAAAAACGAATTCGATTACTTAATTTATTCGTTTGTAATTCAATTAGTTTCAGAATTTCTTCCTCCATGAATTCCATTGTAAAATTCATAGGAATTTCCATTCTACAAATTCTCATTGAAGCCATTAAGCGTAAATAGTGTTCTTCTAAAAATAGAATTTTACTTCCGTTTACTTTAATGGTTTCAAAAATGGCGTCACCAAAAAGAAATCCTCTATTATTTTCGATAGCAAAATTGCTCGTGTCTTGTATGTTTCCGTTGAAATTAATCATAAAAAAATGCCCTGAAATTTATTCAAGGCAAATATACTTATTTATTAAAATTAAACCGAACCAATTACGTGTTTTAAATCGGAAACTAAACTTTCCCACAATAATTTATTTTCAGGCAATTCATTTTCTTCAGAAAAGTCGGTAACAATTAATGAAACATCATTAGTAATTTCATCAACTTGAATTTTTAGTTCAAAGAAATACTCTGTTTCTTTATTGTTTTCATCTAACCATTTAAATTTTACTTTTTCTCCAGATTTTTTCGAAGTCAATTTGGCATTTTCCTCAGAATCATCCCAGATAAACGTATAAAACTCTCCACGAGAATTCACGTTATCTGCAAACCATTCTGACAAACCAGATGGTGTAATTATATATTGATACAATAATTGTGGCGAAGAGTGAATGGGAAACTCTAGTTCATACTTAACTTTTGGCTTCATAGTTGTCTTTATAAATTTTTGGCAAAATATAAAAAAACTTTCAATTGCAGTCTTTTTTTTATACTTTTTTACAAATAAAAAATAGTTGTATTTTTTGTAATATTTTTTTTGGAAAGAAAGTATTTATTTATATATTTGCACCCGCATTGAGAGATGCAAAACTAATTAATGGCGAGATAGCTCAGTCGGTTAGAGCGCAGGATTCATAACCCTGAGGTCACGGGTTCAACTCCCGTTTTCGCTACAAAAAAACCCTAACTTCTTATAATCAAGTTGTTAGGGTTTTTTATTTGAAATTACTTTCTAAATTTCTTCTATTAAGAGTAATTCAACCCTTATTTTTTTTCCATTTCGTTCCACTTCAACCACAATAGTTTCGTTGACGTTTTTCTGAAGAATTTCTAAAATTTGAGGAAGTTTATAATTTGCAGCCTTTTTTCCATTAATTGTTAGAATCTTATCATCTACTTTTAATCCTGCTTTATCCGCCACGGAATTTTTTCTTACATATGAAATTTCAATTCCTGGTTTTAAAACATAATTAAAGTTTACAGACGTACCATATAACAATCTTGTCACATTTGTTCCGTTTGATGGGTTTTTTAGATCTACATTATCCTCCACAACATCAACACCATTATGATGTACATCAAATCCTGCCATATTATAATGAAACTTGTTATTGTAGTTGCTGTTTTTATCTAAATACATAATTTGTTTACCATAATTAAAAACAGTGTTAAAACGCTTTAAAATCTCTCCTCCTACAGAACCATCTCGGTTATTTAATATGTTTTTCTTAAGAAATGAAATGGTATCTGGCATTGAAATTATGGGCTGATGAAATTCATAATTAGAAAAATTAATAGTGTTAAATCGAATTCGTTTACCGTATACATTACCACCAATTCCGGAACCTAAATAATCATCAATAAACTTCTTATTTTTAACATCTAACTCTTTTTCAAAAATCCATAACCCATCAGACAAACCTGTATCTACAAGAAGCTCAATATTTTGTTTCTTATTACCATCAATACTTATACTTACTGGTATATAAGGTTTTTTATCTTTAAGAGTAAAAGGCAATTGCTGATAATTCAAAATTTTATTAATAAACCTTTTTGTTTCTTTTCGATATACAATAATTTTTTTGGTTTCGTACTGAATTTCTACTATGTTATCACTGAAAAAATCAGCACCTAAAATTCCGTGAATTGGTATTCCCATTGAAGTTGTGAAACTATATTCACTATCTAACATTAAAATAATATCTAATTTTTTTGATGAAATATTTTTAAATTCAATTTTATTTTTTTTTGAGATATAAGCATCCATGGGTTCATCCGTACCTGGACCAGTAATTTTTATTTTGGAAGTATTAAGAAAAGCAATACTATCTTTTTCAGGAAATGCAAAAAGAATATTATAACCAGAACCGGTATCTAAAATAAGATTTAATGGAACATTATTAACTTTTGGTTGAATAATAATACTATTATTTATTAATTGAAATGGAATAACAATTTTATTTTTATTTTGAGAAAAATCCCAAATATTCTGAGAAAATGCACTTGCACTCAAAAACAAAAGCAGAAAATATCTAAAAAATAGATTCATAATCTATAAAGGTTTACATAAATGTACGATTTTTATTATTTCGATGTATTTTTTTAAATAAATATTATTACAGAATCCTTATTTTTTTGCACTTTTGCATAGCAAAAATTTAAGTCATGCCAAAAATTTCAAATAAAGGGATTCAAATGCCCGAGTCGCCAATTAGAAAATTAGTTCCTTACGCGGAAGGAGCCAAAAAACGTGGTACAAAAGTATATCACTTAAACATTGGTCAACCAGATATTAAAACGCCAGAAGTGGCTTTACAAGCCGTTAAAGATTTTGATATTAAAGTTTTAGAATATAGTCATAGTGCTGGTTTTGAAAGCTATAGAAATAAACTATCTGCTTACTACAAAAATCAAGGTTTACCAGTTGATACAAAAGACATCATTATCACAACTGGTGGTTCTGAAGCGCTTATGTTTGCTTTAGGTTCTACTTTAGATAACGGTGACGAAATCATTATACCAGAGCCATTTTACGCAAATTATAATGGATTTGCTACTGCAAGTGGTGTAAAAGTTGTTCCTGTTATTTCTGGAATTGAAACAGGTTTTGCATTGCCTCCAATGGAAGCTTTTGAAAAACTTATTACGCCAAAAACAAAAGCAATTATGATTTGTAATCCAGGAAATCCAACTGGTTATTTATATTCTGAAGCGGAGATTAACAAATTAGCAGAAATTGTAAAAAAACACGATTTGTTTTTAATTGCAGATGAAGTATATAGAGAATTTGCTTATGATGGTTTAAAGCATTATTCTGTATTAAACGTGCCTGGTTTAGAGCAACACGCCATTATGATTGATTCGGTTTCGAAAAGATTTAGTATGTGTGGTGCCAGAATTGGTTGTGTAGTTTCTAAAAATGCTGAATTTATGGCAACTGCTATGAAATTTGCACAAGCGCGTTTGAGTCCACCAACGTATGCTCAAGTGGCTAGTGAAGCAGCTTTAGACACACCACAAAGTTATTTTGACGAAGTTATTACAGAATATGTAGACAGAAGAAATACTCTTGTGGAAGAAATGGAAAAAATTGAAGGTGTTACGATTGCAAAACCAAAAGGTGCTTTTTATTGTATCGCTAAATTACCTGTAAAAAATGCAGATGATTTTGCACAATGGCTTTTAGAAGAATACAATTTCAATGGCGAAACGGTTATGGTAGCTCCTGCAGCAGGCTTCTACTCTACTCCAGGTGTTGGTTTAGACGAAATCCGAATTGCGTATGTATTGAAAAAAGAAGATTTAATTAAATCGGTTCAAATATTAAAAGAAGCTTTAAAAGTTTATAAAAACTAATAAATGAAAAATATACTTCTAACATTTTTAATTTGTTTGACTTCAAGTTTTGCAAATTCTCAGGATTTAAATTGTAAAGATTTTCACATTGGAAAATTTGAAATGGATTCAGAATATGGAAAAATTGTTATTACCAGAACTGAGACTTCTCAAGTTGAATATTGTAAAGACATGAATTACAAAGCCTCTTTTGACATTGTTTGGAAGGATGATTGTACTTATGAAGTAAGTAATGAAAAAATTCAAATTGGTGATAAAATTGATACGAACAATGACATAAAAGTTAAATCTAAAATTTATAAAATTGAAGAAAATGTGTTTTTCCTTAGAGTAAGTTCAAACATAGATGAATTAGTATTAGATTGTAAAATAAAGAAAGTAAATTAACGCTTTTTTATCAAACTAAAATCCCGTTCTGAGTATTCAGAACGGGATTTTCTATTTATTCTTCTCTTCTAATAATATACGTATAAAACCAGGTAATTGTAAAAGTCGGAATTACATCCGTAAACGGTATTAACTCTTCAATAGTTCCAAATAATCCTGCAATCTTACCAACCGTTCCTTTATACATAAGTACTAAAAGTAATCCGGAAACTGGCGCCCAAAACGTATCTGTAAATTCTCCAAAAATTGGAGCAACATAAGACAACATTCCAATACCATCAAAAATAAGACTTAATAGTAATTTGGTTTTTTTATCACTTTTCTTTACAACAGTTGGCTGTGGTTCTTGATTCATTTACTTTTAATTTATAAATATTTGAAATACTAATATACAAATTAAATGCCAAGTTTTTAGTATTCATTGAATCCTATTACAATTGACCTTTCAACCTTACTTCAACTTACTCTTATAATACTTTCTCAATTTATCCAATTTCGGAGCAATTACATATTGACAATAACCTTGTTCTTTATTCTGATTGTAATAATTTTGATGATAATCCTCAGCTAAATAAAATGTACTAGCAGCTTCAATCTGTGTTACAATCGGATTTGGATATAATTTTTCTTTCTCAATCAATTGAATATAATTCTCAGCTTTTGCTTTTTGTTCTTCCGAATGATAATAAATCGCACTTCTGTATTGTGTTCCCACATCGGCACCTTGTTTGTTCAATGTTGTTGGATCGTGTGTGGCGAAAAATATTTCTAATAAATCTTCATATGCCACTTCTTTCGGATTAAAAGTAATTTGAATTCCTTCGGCATGACCAGTAGTTCCATTACAAACTTCGCGATACGCTGGATTTTTAATGAATCCGCCTGTGAAACCAGAAACTACTTTTTCTACTCCTTTTACTTCTAAAAAAACCGCTTCTGTACACCAAAAACAACCTCCGGCAAATGTTGCCAATTGTACGCTATCATTCATAATTACCTTTTTATTTTCTATTTTATTTTCTGATTTTTTTTCTACAGTTTGCGCTTTGTTTCCACAAGAAAACAAACTTAAAAACGAGCTTAATACTATAATGTAGTTCATCTTTTTTTATCAAATTTAGTTAATATTCTTTCATTCATATACGTTTTAACTTTACTTTTAGATTTGTACAGCAAACATTTTAATTTTCACTATTTCTTTGTTTCTTTGTACAAATTGATGTTATGAAATCGCAACATACATTTGTTTGTGTAAACAAACTCCTTTAAAATAATGCGATACCATATGACCTTTGAAAATCAATAAAAATTCACAGATGATAAGAGCAACTAATATAAATAAACATTATGGCGATTTACAGGTTTTAAAAAACGTAAGTCTGCAAATAAATAAAGGTGAAATTGTTTCCATAGTTGGTGCTTCTGGTGCTGGAAAAACTACGTTATTACAGATTTTAGGAACTTTAGATTTATTGGATAAAAAAGATAATTTAACTAGTTCTCTAATCATCAATGATACTTCTATAATCAATTTAAAAGATAAGGAATTATCGAAATTTAGAAATTTGAATTTAGGATTTATCTTTCAATTTCATCAATTATTACCCGAATTTACGGCTTTAGAAAACGTTTGTATTCCTGCTTTCATTGCAAACAAACCTAAAAATGAAGTAGAAATTGAAGCCAAAAAATTACTAGATTATTTAGGATTATCGCACAGAATTAATCACAAACCAAGCGAACTTTCTGGTGGTGAACAACAACGTGTTGCCGTAGCAAGAGCTTTAATTAATAAGCCTGCCGTAATTTTTGCTGATGAACCTTCTGGAAATTTAGATCATACAACCGCCGAAAATTTGCATCAATTGTTTTTTAAATTGCGTGACGAATTCGGACAAACCTTCGTTATTGTCACTCACAACGAAGAATTGGCTAATATGGCCGATAGAAAATTAGTTATGATTGATGGCGTTTTGCAAAATTAGAAGCAGACGAATCGTTTTTCAGTACACTTATCGTCCCGCTTTCCGTTATATCTTTTTATTTAGAAAAAAAATAAAAAGGATGCCACTGTAATCGGGGCTAAAATTCACCAACTTATTTTCAAATGAACCCATCAGAATTAAAAGAATTTTTAGACGAAAAGGTTATTCTATACAACAATAAGAATTTTATTGATTCCGATCCTGTTCAAATTCCGCATTTGTACTCTCTAAAAGAAGATATTGAAATTGCTGGATTTTTAGCTGCAACTATCGCTTGGGGAAATAGAAAAATGATTATCAATAATTCGCATAAATTAATGCAAATTATGGGAAATTCTCCTCATGATTTTGTGATGAATCATAAAGAAATTCATTTAGAAAAACTAGCCAATTTTGTACATAGAACTTTTAACGCTACTGATGCAGTCACTTTTATTAAAGCTTTACAACATATTTACAAAAACAATCCCGATTTAGAAAGCGTGTTTTCCAAACATATTGAAAATAACTCGACTCAAAAAAGCATTTCAGAATTTAAGAAAACCTTTTTCGAAATTCCACATTTACAAAGAACTCAAAAACACATTTCCGATCCATTAAATGGTTCGGCTGCTAAGAGAATCAACATGTTTTTGCGTTGGATGGTTCGAAATGACAATAATGGTGTCGATTTAGGAATTTGGAAATCTATCCCTACTTCTGCACTATCTTGCCCGTTAGATGTACATTCAGGAAATGTGGCTCGTAAATTATTGCTTTTAACTCGAAAGCAAAATGATGCCAAAGCTTTATTCGAATTAGATACTAATTTACGACATTTAGACGCTAATGATCCTGTAAAATATGATTTCGCGCTTTTCGGGTTAGGTGTTTTTGAAGGATTTTAAATAAAAAAAGAGCTTAATTAAAGCTCTTTTCAATATAATAATGTGATTGTATTAATTGCTTTTTGTGAAATTTATTTTAATTGTATAATTTTTACCAACATATAAATTTGCATCTTCAATTTTTAAGGAGTTTAATGTCGATTTTATATATTCTTTAATTTCAGAATCATTTGTTTTTACATTTAAAATTACCAATTCATCATCTGAATTTACCGTAAATACAACATCAACCAAAGCTTCATTTTCAAATTCGAAATCTTCTAAATTCTTTTTTATCATTTCTGACATGACCTTCACTGCTTTTGGTAAATCTTCCTCAAAAGAAATAACATTTTTTGCAGACACATTAAAGGTTGTTAATACGAAAACAACTAATACTAAATTGATGATTTTTTTCATTTTTTGATTTTTAAATTTTACATGACAAATCTAAGTCGTAATTGATTTAAAATGAAGTAAATAAATAACCTTAACCATCATTTAAAATTGGAAATGAATTGAATTACTATATTTGAATTAAATGGTGAAGAAAATTGCATTTAATCAAAATATATAGAAGAAATTTTACAAAATTCGAAAATAGTATTTCATTGTAAATTTACATTGGAGATATAAAAGGTTTTCGATTAACAATTTATAAATCTCAAAATAATAAATAAAAAAAATCCCGACCAAAGCCGGGATTCA
>JAULXA010000252.1:0-8974 GCA_032118875.1 Flavobacterium sp. | reverse complement strand
ATTGTCTGGTGATTGATGCTTTAAAAATTTCTAACGAATCTATTGTCACAAATGATTTAGTGGAACTTGTAGGCGAAAATCAATTTCTTTTTTTAGGTCGTATTGATAATGTAATTAATAGCGGTGGAATCAAATTGATTCCTGAAAAAATTGAAGATAAGTTATCGGATAAAATTAACTCAAGATTTAAAAGAATAAGAGAAATTGCTTTATCTGATTTTGATTCTATGAGTGAAGAAGAAGAGAATAAATTATTAGTGTACTTGAATGACAATTTAGAACCTGCCGAATTAAATTCGTACTTATTCCAACAAAATATCACATTAACCCATTTAGTAAAACGCAAACACAGTTTAGAAGAACAATTTTTAGAATTAACGAAACATTAATTCCAGAACCTTTTACCTTTTACCCATAACCTTTCAAAACATTAAAATGATACGATTACTCTCTATAGAATTACAAAAAATTTGGCAAAATACAGCTGCAAAAATCCTAACAACAACTTACTTTATAATAATCGGATTAATTATTTTTATTTGCGGAACTTATGAGTTCCAATTTGGTCCATTTAAATTTGAAGGTGCAAAAAGTGGTTTTTTTAATTTTCCTTACATCTGGCATTTTAGTACTTTTCTTGCAGCGTCTTTAAAATTGTTTTTAGGTTTAGTTATTGTTTCTATGATGGCCAATGAATATAGCTATGGAACATTAAAACAGAACTTAATTGATGGATTAAGTAAAAAAGAATTCATTTTTTCCAAATTTATAACAATAGTCTTCTTTGCCATACTTTCAACCGTAATTGTTTTTTTAACGTCTTTGATTTTAGGTTATTCATATTCATCATATACTGAAACAAGTATCGTCTTTAGTAAATTAGAATATTTATTTGCTTATTTTATAAAACTTTTAGGTTTCTTTTCTTTCTGTTTATTTGCTGGAATTTTTATAAAAAGATCAGCATTTTCATTAGGTTTTATATTTATTTGGTGGTTTTTTGTTGAAAAAATTAGTTGGTTCGTTATAAAAATTTTTATTTTAAAAGAAAAATTTGAAGACAAAACACTTATTGATACAATTTACAACTATTTACCATTGGAATCAATGTCAGACTTAATTGTTGAACCGATTACAAAATTAGATATTGTTAAAGCTGCTTCCAAAACTGCTGGCTTTAAATTCTCAGATGATTACTCAGTACATTTGTCAAATATAATAGCTGTTTTAATTTGGACATTTATTTTCATGTTTTTATCTTATAAAATTATAAAAAAACGAGATTTATAGTATCTTTGCAGATGCTATGAAAAAAATAATATTTACACTTTTTATCTTTTCATTTACAGTTAGTTTTTCACAAAATATAGCTGTAAATGAAACTTATACCCCTCAACAGTTAATTGAAAACATTCTAGTAAATAGCGGTTGTGTTTCGGTTTCTAATTTTTCTGCATCTGGCGGAAATTTTGGGTCTGGCGAATTAAGTTATGGCTATTTTAATGCAAATGGCTCTTCTTTTCCTTTTCAAGAAGGAATTGTTCTCTCAACGGGTAAATTAAATTCTTCTATTGGACCCAATTCAAATTTCTCAGATGATGGAAATGGAATAGGCTGGACAGGTGATTCCGATTTAAATACAGCATTAGGTTTGTCAAATACTTTTAATGCTTCTGTTTTAGAGTTTGATTTCGTACCCAATGCAAACAATATTAGTTTTGAATATATCTTTGCTTCAGAACAATATTTATTAAACCCATCTTCTGGGCAATGCAACTTTACAGATGGTTTTGCTTTTTTACTGAAAGAAGCTTCTGCCTCAACCTATGATAATTTAGCTTTAATTCCAGGAACTTCTACACCAGTTCGTGTCAACACGGTTCGCGGAAGCGGAACCATTTGTCCACCAGCTAATGAAACCTATTTTGATGCATTTAACACAGGTAATTACCCAACTGCATTTGACGGACAAACTAAAATATTAACCGCACAATCAGTGGTAACGCCAGGAACTTTATATCATATTAAATTAGTCATTGCCGATGAAGGAAATGGACGTTTCGATTCCGGAATTTTCTTAAGAGCTGGTAGTTTCATTTCCGAAAAAGATTTAGGAATTGACAGATTAATTGCAACGGGTAATCCGTTATGTAATAATGAAGTTTTAACTCTAAATGCAACGCAAGCTGGTGCTACAAATTACCAATGGTTTCAAGATGGAAATCCTGTAGGAACTAATAGTCCGACTTATAATGTAGCTTCTGCTGGAACGTATTCCGTAGAAATTGATATCAATGCCACTTGTACATTAACAGGTGCTATAGAAATTGAATATGCGCCAAATTTAGTAATTAACAAAGATGTATTTGATATTTGTGATTCAGATATTGATGGTATAGCTACATTTAATTTAGGTACAATTCAAACACAAATTTTCAATAATTTACCAACAAATTTCACTGTTGCCTTGTTCGATTCACCAACATCAACTACTCCACTGCCTTCAAGCTATCCTAATACAACAGCATTTCAACAAATCATTTATGCTCGAATTATAAATATTCCAAACTGTTTTGGAAACATTCCAATTACATTAAAAGTAAAGTCATTCACAGAAACTTTTGATGATGAAACAATCGGAATTTGTAACAATACACCAACAAACATAAGTGCTCCAAGTGGTTTTGCTAGCTATAGTTGGAATACAAACCCAATTCAAACTACACAAAGCATTACAGTTTCAACTGCTGGAACGTATATTGTTACCATTACAAATACGGTTGGTTGTACAAAAACCAAAACATTTACCGTTGTGAACTCTGAAGTAGCGACGATAACAAATATTGAAGTCACCGATTTTAATGAAGATTTAACCGCAACTATTACTGTAACAGGAACTGGAAATTATGAATATTCATTGGACGGATTTACGTTTCAAAATAGTCCCTTTTTCAATTTATCAGATTCAGGAGAATATACAGTTTACGTCAATGACAAAAACAATTGCGGAGTTGTATTTGAATCCTTTTACGCCTTGAGTTATCCGAAATTTTTCACCCCAAATGGTGACAATTATAATGATACTTGGCAAATAAAAAATTTAGATAAAAAAGGATTAGAAAATAGCACCATTTCAATTTTTGATAGATTCGGAAAACTGGTAAAACAAATTAACGCCGGTGTTTCAGGTTGGAACGGAACTTTCAACGGAAACCAACTTTCATCATCCGATTATTGGTTTGTTTTAGAATTAACGAATGGAAAAACTGTAAAAGGACATTTTAGTTTAAAACGATGATTAAAAACTTACTTTTAGTATTAATTGGCGGCGGATTGGGTAGTATCGCCAGATATTTATTAAGCTATTTTTTTACTAAAAATAATGTTTCAACTTTTCCATGGGCAACCTTTATCGCTAATAGTCTAGGCTGTTTACTAATTGGCTTACTTTTTGGTTATATTCAGAAAAATAATTTACAAAACGAAACAATTAAACTTTTACTAATAACTGGATTTTGTGGTGGATTTACCACTTTTTCGACATTTAGTTTAGAAAACATACAATTCATTCAAAATCAAAATTATAACTTAGCTTTAATATACACGTTAGCATCCATTTTTGTAGGATTTTTGGCAGTTATAATAGGTTATAAACTTTTCAATTAATGACACATTTAAACGAAACTCAAATTACCGAATTAAAACAACTTTTAGCGAATCCGAAAAAAATCGCTATTATTCCTCACAGAAATGTGGATGGAGATGCAATGGGTTCTACTTTAGGTTTATATCATATTTTAAAACAATTAAACCACGATATCACAGTTGTTGTCCCGAATGAAATTCCAGATTACTTACAATGGATTCCAGGAACAAAAGAAGCTACCTTAGTTTATGAAGGAAATAAAGTTAATGACGCTATCACGGTTTTAAAAAATGCTGAACTTATTTTCACTTTAGATTTCAATGCGTTTCATCGTGCAGGAGAACAAATGGAAAGTGTTTTAAAAACGTTAGATGCTACTTTCGTTATGATTGATCATCACGAAAAACCAGATGGTTATGCCAAATACATGTTTTCGGATATTGAATACAGTTCTACTTGCCAAATGGTGTATGATTTCGCCCAACAATTAAAAATCGGTCAATTTATAAATTTAGACGCCGCTACTTGTTTATATACAGGAATTGCTACAGATTCAGGTAGTTTTCGTTTTCCAAGAACTACTGGAAATTTACACCGAATTGTAGCGGATTTATTGGACAAAGGTGTAAATAATTCTCAAATTCATGTCAATTTATACGATAATGGCGATTATAACAGATTACAAATTTTAGGAAAGGCTTTAACTAATTTAAAAGTTTTACCAGAATATAAAACGAGTTATATTACACTTTCACAAGAAGAACAAAACGCTTTAAATGTAAAAAAAGGAGATACAGAAGGAATTGTTAATTACGGATTAACGATTAAAGACATTGATTTTGCAGCTTTTTTTACAGAAGTGAAAGAAGAAAATATGATAAAAATTTCATTCCGTTCACAAGGAAATTTTGATGTGAATCAGTTTGCAAGAAATCATTTTAATGGTGGCGGACATAAAAATGCAGCTGGTGGAAAATCTTTTGACAGTTTAGAAGATACAATAACTAAATTTATTGCTATTTTAGCAATCGAAAAAAAATAAATTTCACAAAATGAAAATTTTTAAATACATATTGTTTGTTGCGTTAACTGCCTTCTTTACATCATGTTCAGAAAAACAAGCACGCAAACCTATCTCGCATTCTTCTGGTACTTTTATGAAAGAATCTATTGATAGAAACAAGAAGATGAATACGCAAGAAAAAGAAGCTATTGCAAAAATCATAAAAAAAGATACAGCACATGATTATAATATTTCCGAAAAAGGATTTTGGTATGCTTATAAGACTAAAAGTGCTGCTAACGTATTTCCTGTAAAAGGTGATGTAGTAAATTTTGATTATGAAGTAACTGACTTATACGGAAATAGCATTTATACTGCCGAAGAATTAAAAACACAAACCTATCATGTTGACAAACAAAATATCATGAGCGGCTTAAGAAATGGTATTAAACTAATGCACAAAGGTGATAAAGTAAAATTCATTTTTCCATCACAATCTGCTTATGGATATCATGGTGATGATAAAAAAATTGGTACAAATCAACCTATAATTTGTATTGTAACTTTAAACGATATTAAAACAGTAACCCCAGAATAATTAAATTTTAAAATGAAGAAAATATTAATTGCCCTATTTTTTTTAAGTACTATAGTACTTTCTTGCACAAATAAAGCAGAAAAAGGAGAATTATCAGATGGTTTATATGCCTTAATTGAAACCTCAAAAGGAGATATTACTGTAAAATTAGAATTTGAGAAAGTTCCGTTTACAGTTGCCAACTTCGTTACCCTTGCAGAAGGAAAAAACAACTATGTAAGTCCAAAACACAAAGGTATTCATTATTATGATGGATTAACTTTTCATAGAGTAGAATCTAATCCTCCAATGATTCAAGGTGGAGATCCATTAGCTTCTGGTCAAGGCGGACCAGGTTATAAATTTAAAGATGAGTTTCATGCAGAATTAAACCATGGAAAAGCTGGAGTATTGTCAATGGCAAATTCTGGACCTAACACAAATGGTTCACAGTTTTTTATCACTACAGATCAAACTTCTTATTTAGATGGTAAACATTCTGTTTTTGGAGAAGTGGTTGAAGGTTTAGATATTATAAGTACAATTGCAGTTGGTGATCCAATTAATAAAGTAAAAATTATTAGAATCGGACAAGCAGCAAAAAAGTTTGATGCCGTAAAAGTATTTAAAGAATATTTTGAAAAACAAGCCGAACTACAAAAAGTACTTGAGGCTGTAAAAGCAAAAAAAGCAACATTAATCGAAGATATTAAAGCTACAGGAACTAAAACAAAATCTGGATTAGCTTACAAAATTATAAAATCAGGAGCAGGTAAAAAACCAAATGCTGGTCAGGATGTATTTGTACATTATGCTGGATTTTTTGTAGATGGTACATTATTTGATACTAGCTATGAAAATGTTGCAGAAGAAAATGGTGTTTTAGATTTAGCGAGAAAAGAAGCAAAAGCGTATACCCCATTTCCTTTTAATTATGGTAAAAAAACAGGATTGATTCCTGGATTTATTGAAGGCTTAGAAAACATGAAATTTGGAGATAAAATGGCTCTTATTATACCAAGTCATTTAGGATATGGTGAACAAGGTTATGGATCGATTCCTCCAAATGCAACCTTATTATTTGAAATTGAACTATTAGAAAAACAATAAATATTTAAATATGAAAAAGTTATTATTATTATTCTGTGCCTTAACTTTAACAGTTACTTCTGCACAAACGAAAAATGCAAAACCTAAAAAAACAGTTGAAGAAGGAATTTTTGCAGAAATTATTACCAATAAAGGTACTATTAAATTGCAATTAGAATTTCAAAAAACGCCAATTACAGTGGCTAACTTTATTACTTTAGCAGAAGGAACAAACACTTTTTTATCTAACGACAAAAAAGGAAAACCATTTTATGATGGTTTAAAATTTCACAGAGTTATTCCTAACTTCATGATTCAAGGTGGTTGCCCATTAGGAAACGGTGCTGGAGATCCAGGTTATAAATTTCATGATGAATTTGACGCTAGTTTAAAACATGATAAACCAGGAATTTTGTCAATGGCAAATTCAGGAGCCAACACGCAAACGAATGGTTCTCAGTTTTTCATTACTCATAATGAAACACCTTGGTTAGATAACAAACATAGTGTTTTCGGACACGTAGTTGTTGGACAAAAGGTTGTGGATGCGATTGCTCAAGATGATGTAATTACAAAAGTAGTTATTGTAAGAAAAGGAAAATTAGCTAAAAAGTTTAATGCTGTAAAAGTATTTTCTGATTACATGAAAATAAAACCCGAATTAGACAAAAAAACAGCAGAAGAAGCAAAAGTTAAAGCAGAAGCTCAGGCAAAATTAGATGCTGAAAAAAGACAAAAAGATGCAGAAGCAAAAGCACTTGCTGATGCTGAGATAAAAGCAAAAATAGGTCCGATTTTAGTAGCAAAAGTAGCTGAATTTAAAGCTTTAAAAGCAACATCAACTAAAACTCCAACTGGTTTACAATACAGTATTTTGAAAAAAGGTTCAGGTATCAAACCAACAGAAGGTAAAGATATTTATGTACACTATGCTGGTTATTTAGAAGACGGAACTTTATTTGACAGTAGTTATGAAGCTATAAATAAAACGTACGGAAAATTTGATCAAAACAGAGCTAACCAAAATGGTTACCAACCTTTCCCATTTAAATACGGAAATAAAGGTGGTTTAATCGCAGGTTTCTTGGAAGGGATTAATTATATGAATTTTAATGATAAAGCTATTTTCTTTATTCCTGCAAATTTAGGATATGGAGCACAAGGTGCTGGAAATGTAATTCCACCAAATAGCAACATTATTTTTGAAGTAGAAATTTTGGAAAGTTTACCAACAACGGCAAAACAATAAAAAAAAAGTCCCGATTTATCGGGACTTTTTTTATTCCTTTATTTCAACAGTTAAACCTACACCAATTATATTTGGCACAAATCCGTATTTAGATATTGGCGAAAATTGGACTTTATATTTTCCTTTCTTAAGTTTTACTTTTTCTTTAACTAAAAACTTTACATCACAAACATCACCCATACAATCTGAATTTTTAAAATTGATAAAAACTTCTGCTTTTTCAATGGAACCATCTGGTTTTGTTACTTCAAATTTCAAAGGAAACTCATTCATTTCAGTACCTAATACGTGACTTATTTCAATAAATATATTGTAATAACTGTCTTCTTCTAAAATTTCAAAATCATGTATTTTCACATCGTTCTCTGTCCAACGTTGTGCCTCTATTTCATTTTCAAAATCTCTATACACTTGTTTCTTATTACAAGATAATGTAACCAAGATAACAAGAAGGAGTATTGCCGCACTTTTCATAATTAGTAGATTAAAGTTTTCACTAAAATAAGAAAAAGGCATTGTATTTGCTTACTTTTGTAATTAAATTTAAATAATGGCTAGAATTTTATCCATAGATTACGGACTAAAACGAACAGGAATTGCGGTTACAGACGATTTTCAAATTATTGCGAGTGGCTTAACAACTATTCCATCAGTAGATTTGATTTCGTTTTTAAAAACCTATTTTTCGAAAGAAAATGTGGAAACGGTAATTATAGGTGAACCCAAACAAATGAATGGTTTACCAAGCGAAAGTACAGAAATTATTGAGAAATTTATCGTACAATTCCAAACGGAATTTCCAACAATGAAAATGGAACGTGTAGATGAACGTTTTACTTCAAAAATGGCATTTCAAACCATGATTGATAGTGGCTTGAAGAAAAAACAACGCCAAAACAAAGGATTAATTGACGAAATTGCTGCAACAATTCTCTTACAAGATTATTTGAATTACAAGAAATAAATAGTAAATTTGGATTTAAGATTTACGAATTTCGATTTACGAAACTTGAAACCTGAAAAAATAAAACAAAAAAACAAAACATAATGAATTTAGAAAGCCCAAAAACAAACGTAGAAAAATCAGCAGAATATATTTTTAATGCGTTATCAGATATTAAAAATTTCGAAAAGTTAATGCCAGAAAACATTGCAAAGTTTGAAGTCATTGACGAAAATTGTTTCGAATTTGGTTTAAAAGGTATGCCAGAAATCAAATTGGTTAAAAAAGAAGCTACACCCAACTCAAAATTAGTTTTAGGTGCTGCATCAAGTAAATTACCGTTTACTTTAACTGCAAATATTGACTCCATTTCAGAAAATTCAAGCGCAATACAATTGTTTTTTGAAGGTGATTTTAACCCAATGATGGCCATGATGATAAAAGGACCAATTACAAAGTTTATTGAA
>JAULXA010000251.1:0-5801 GCA_032118875.1 Flavobacterium sp. | reverse complement strand
TCTTTCAAAGATAGCAACCTGCAACAACAAGCAAGGTGCTAAAACGATAAGCCAATTTATTTGGAAAAAATGTTGTTTACTCTCATTTTTATTGTTTTTTTATGAATTATTCGTGTGATATAATTTAAAAAAAAAAATAATATTTTATGAATTCAAATCAAAATCAAGGCAGTCTTTATGCTTTGTTGCCTTTGGCAGTTTTTATTTTCACTTTTTTAGGAAGTGGAATTTTATTTAATGATTTTTATGCCTTGCCCTCTTCAGTGGCTGTAACATTAGGAATTATAACCGCTTTTATTTTATTCAAAAATAGTACAGATGAAAAAGTAGATCAATTGATTGCTGGTTGTGGCGATTCCAAAATTATCACCATGTGTTTGATTTATCTTTTGGCTGGCGCTTTTGCGACTGTAACTTCTGTAACTGGAGGTGTTGATGCCGTTGTAAATTTAGGAATAGAAAATATTAATTCTTCTTTTTTTCCTTTAGGAATTTTTGTTATTGCCTCTTTTTTATCTACTGCTACGGGAACTTCTGTAGGTTGTATTGTTGCTTTAGGGCCTATTGCTATTTCGTTGGCAGATAAATCGGGAGCTTCTTTGCCTTTAATTGGTGGTGCTTTATTAGGTGGTGCCATGTTCGGCGATAATTTATCTATGATTTCTGATACTACCATTGCAGCTACTCAGTCGTTAGAATGTCAGATGAAAGATAAGTTTAAGATTAACTTATTAATTGCTTTACCAGCGGCTATATTAACGCTTTTGGTCTTACTGTTTTTAGGCTATGGTGACAGTCAAATTCCTGTGCAAGCGGGTAGTTATCAATTGATTTCTATTCTGCCTTATATTTTAGTAATTGTGTTAGCTGTCATCGGTATAAATGTTTTCGTCACTTTAATTATCGGAATTGTTGCAGCTGGTGTTTTAGGATTTACAATTGGTGATTTTACAATATTAACTTTTTCTAAAGCCATTTATCAAGGATTTACAAGTATGACAGATATATTTCTGTTGTCGATGTTAACAGGTGGTTTAGCTGCTTTAGTTGAAAAAGCAGGTGGTATTGCCTTTTTATTGCATCAAATTAAAAAACGTGTAAAATCAAAACGTTCTGCACAAATGGGTATTGGCGCTCTTGTAGGTTTGGTAAATGTGGCTATTGCTAATAATACGGTTTCGATTGTAGTAACAGGTGGAATCGCTAAAGAAATTAACGATGAATTTGGACTTAATGCTAAAAAAACAGCAACCATTTTAGATATTTTTTCTTGTATTTTTCAAGGTTTATTACCTTACGGTGCTCAGGTTTTATTAATCATTAGTTTTTCAAAAGGAGCGTTAAGTTGGATAGATTTAGTGTCTAACGCTTGGTATTATTTCTTTTTATTTTTAGTTACAATTTTAGCTATTTATACCAAATTTTGGGATAAGTGGATTGTTAAATATATCAAATAATTTCTGAAATTAGAATTATAAAACTCCGATAGAATTTAAGAACTATCGGAGTTTTTTTATGCTTTCATTTTACTTCCAATCAATCTTTCTTGAAAAGTACATTACGGCTGCTAAGATTGCAAATAAACCAATACTACCTACTAATAAAGCATAATCTTCTAATTGTATGATCACGAAGATAAACGAATACAACACACTTAATGATATCGCAATAAAGGTTGGGAATTTCTTATTCTTCAAAATCGAAATCGAATACAAGGAAATCAGAGCAATTACCGCAATGGCTGCAATAATGTAAGCCAAAGAAAAGCTACTGTGTTCTGTAATGGAAATCAATAAAGTGTAGAACATAATCAAAGCTATTCCTATCATAGAATACTGAAAAATATGAATGTTGATTTTACTTATGGATTGAATCAAAAAGAAGATTAAAAACGTTAATCCAATAACTAAAAACCCATATTTACTTGCACGTTCGTTTTGTTGGTATTCGTCAACTGGTGTGATGAAATCTGTGGCAAAAGCATAGTTTGATAATTCTGGTAAGTTTTCAAAATATTGCTGTGCAAAAGGTCTGTTGAAATGTAATATTTTCCAATTCGCTTTAAATCCATCTGCAGAAATTTCACGGGAAGTAGGAGAGAAGTTGCCATTAAAATTTGGTGAATTCCAATCTGAAGTCATTTTAGAATCTGTTGTTTTTCCAATAGGAACAATTTTGATTTGCTTGCTTCCATTAAAAGCAATATCGAAACTAAAAGTACTTGAATTGGCAATCGATTTATAATCGAAAGTAGTAGATTCTAAAGTTTGTATACTATCATTGTTTTCAGAATTCCCTGGTTCGAATTTAAAACTTTGGTTGCCAAATTTTATCTTCACTTCATCTTTCAAGCTTTTTAAATTCGTAGTTCTGATAATAATTTTCGCCTGATTCCAATACACATTCGCATCCGGAATATTTCGCATTTGAAAATTGGGTTGCGAATAAGAACCTGTGAAATTCATCTTAGTTGAAAAAACATTCGATTTAAAAATGCCTCGCTCTAAAGGTTTTTCCATTGTTGCTGTTACAGAATTATTCAATTCTTCTGGAAAGAAATAAGCAAAATTCGATTTTCCTGAAATTGGATTTTTATAGGGAATTTTTAAAATGGGTCCATATACATACACACCGCCACCCCATTTTGATGTCGTTTCTGAAACCACTTCTTTTTGTCGGATGCTTCGTTCGGTAATTAAATCTTGTACAAAGAAGAGCGGAATTAATAAGACTAAAGTTAATATTCCAACCATCATCATTTTAGCGGTTGATGATTGAAAAAACGATTTGCCTTCTGTTTGTTCTGGTGTTTTAATGTTGATTTCCATAATGATATTTGTTTTTGGTTAATTGTTTGTTGTAATGTTTTTTAATGTAAAGTACTTTGATTTTCAAAGTGAAAATATAAAAAAATAGCGTTATTTCTGATGTAATAATTTTTCTAAAGCGGCAATATGATCCTGAAAGGCTTTTTTACCAATAGGAGTAATGCTATATTTTGTATTTGGTTTTTTACCGATAAATTGTTTTTCGACTGAAATAAATTCATCAGCTTCTAATGCTTTTATATGACTTGCTAAATTTCCGTCAGTAGCACCTAAAAATTCCTTCATCGTAATGAAATCCACAGATTCATTCACCATCAAAACCGACATAATTCCTAGTCGTATTCTGTGATCAAATGCTTTGTTGATGTTTTGGATGATGTTTTTCATTTTTCGAATTTAGAACTTGATTTTAGTTTAATTATTTCTTTCATATTTAAACCACATCATTCCGCCATAAAAAATATGGCAAACACCAAAGCCTAAAGCCCCGAATAGTAATCCGTAACCAACAAAAAAGGTATTTATAATTCCTAATGCAATCATTGTTAATCCTAAATATCTAACATCGCCTAAAGTGTATTTACTGGCGTTCACACATGCTAATCCATAAAATATTAAAGTTAAAGGTGTAAGTAAACTGAAATTTTCTTTTTCAATTAAGTACAATCCCATATAACCACCAATAGCTAGTGGTATCATAAAATTGATAACTAAACGCTTAGAGGTGGCATTCCAAATTTTATCATTACTTTTTTTAGCTTTCTTTATACTCAAAAGAATTCCAGTTACAATGGATAAAATCAAAACAGATAAAGCAATTACTAAAAGTTTTATTACAGCATATTCTGAAATAATCAAATTTGCATAATTTCCTGAAGTTGAAGTATCAAAATAAATAGTTTTATAGGCAAAATAAGCACCAACTAAGGCATAAATTCCTGCTAATACACCAGACAAACCGCTTAAAGAAATAAACTGTGATGATTTACTCATCATTTCTTTAATGTCTTTTAAGTCGTTTAAATAATTTTTATCTTCCATTTTAAAGTGCTTTGAAATACAAAGTAAATAATAAAATTTGAATTGGACAACTTTTTTTATTTATTTTTGAATAAAAGATTTTAATAATGAAACCAGCAGAGTTATATATTTTAAATCAACCCAAACCATATCAGGAGATTATATATTATGTTTGTGATGTAATTGAACAAGAGTTTCCAGAAGTTGAGATGCTTTATAAATGGAATATTCCGTTTTATTATAATGGAAAAAAACCTTTTTGTTATATCAATGCCAGTCATAAAAAGAAATTTGTTGACGTAGCATTCTTTTATGGCAACCAATTGACTAAGCATATCAGTTATTTAAATGCTGAAGGACGAACGCAAATTAAATCCTTGCGATATTTTGATTTAGAAACAATTCCTGATGAAATCTTAAGAGCAGTTATTCAAGAAGCAAAGTTATTGTATAAAAAAACGTGATAAGAATTTCTTATCACGTTTCATGTTTTCTTATAATTTATTTTAAATTTTAAATATTCCACCAACTGCAATCATACTTTGCAAAAACCAAAAATTTTGTTCTGCTTTATCCGATTTTGATTGCGTTGTTCTAATATCATTCATCTCAATATAACCACCTTTTAGTTCCGTTTGTATGAAAAAATGTTTAAAAAAGGTGAAGTTTAACCCTGCTTTTGCAGAAATTCCATATCCTGCAATATGAAATTCATCATATCTATCTTTACCTAAAAGACGTGTGTTGGTTTTTGGTAATACAATTCCCGCTCCAAAACCTTCCGTTAGATTAATTTGAACTTTATCGCTATTCCAAGTTTTAAAGATTTTTGATGAAATATCATCAACTCTTGTAATTTCAGAATGAATATAATTTAGTCCATCTGTATGTTCAAATGTTAAAAATGGAGGAGGATTGGTATCATTATCTGGATTGTAATTTTCATAAAAATCTACAGGAGTATTATCATAATTTCCATTATATAATGAACCGCTTTCCGATAAAGGAAGATTTACATAACCACTTACATTAGCAGTTTGGGCTTGATTTAACACATATTTCATATGATCAAAACCTATAGAAATAGAGTAATGATCGTTAATAAAATATCCCATTCTAAAATTAGTTTGTGGAATTGTCATTCTGGCTGGATTTACATAATCTAAATGATATCCTTTTGGTTTGTCATGTGCCACAGCATTATGCACAACAAAATCGTAATTTTCTCCAGAAAATCTAATGTCTGATTTTGAGTACGTTTCTCTATTTCCACCCCAATATATAAAGAATTTACCTTTATTATGAGCCGTATATTTTTCTTTGATTACTGGTAAGTCGACTAAATTTTCTGTTTGTGCGAAACTTGTTATAGAAATAAGTGTAATAACTAGAGTTACTAATTTTTTTATTTGGAGCATTTTCATTGGTATTTCAAAAGATATTTTGTCCTGCTTTTCGCTTTATCATTAAAAAGTTCCCTTTTTATTAGGGAACTTTTTAATGGATGCCACTTCAATCAGGGCTATATATCACGTTATTCGTATTAATTAAAATTTGTTAATCGTTTGTCTGATGGCTACTAATTTTGTCATTAAGCCTTCAAAATAATCTAAATGTAACATGTTGGCACCATCACTTTTTGCATTTGCAGGATCAAAATGAGTTTCAATAAAAATTCCATCTACACCAGTAACAATTCCCGCTTTAGCGATAGTTTCAATCATATCAGGTCTTCCACCAGTTACACCACTTGTTTGATTTGGTTGTTGTAAAGAATGTGTTACATCTAAAACCGTAGTTCCAAATTCTTTCATTGTAGGAATTCCTCTGAAATCAACAATCATATCTTGGTAACCAAACATTGTTCCTCTATCGGTAATCATAAAATTATCGTTACCACAATCTTTTACTTTTTGCGCAGCGTGTTTCATACTTTCCGGACTCATAAATTGT
>JAULXA010000250.1:0-8877 GCA_032118875.1 Flavobacterium sp. | reverse complement strand
TTATAATTCGCCAATAGACAACAATCATGATAATTTTACAGATGTCACTTTACAAGAAAGAATTTCGATTTTTAACAAATGGAATTTCATTCGAAAAGACAATAAATTATTCACTTTAGCTGGAAGATTTTTCTACGAAGACCGTTGGGGCGGCGAAATGAATTGGAACAAATCGTATCGTGGAACAAATTTAGTGTATGGAGAAAGTATTTACACGTCTCGTCAAGAGTTAATTGGAAAATATCAATTGCCCGTTTCAGAAAAAATTTATTTCTCCTTTTCAACCACTAATCATAATCAAGATTCGTATTATGGAATCACTAAATATGCTGCACAACAACAAATTGGTTTCGGACAACTCACTTGGGATAAAAAAATTGGCAATCACGACTTTTTATTAGGAAGTGCATATCGCTATCAATTTTATAACGACAATACAACCGCAACAGTTGCACCAGAAAGAACTCATATTTTCAGTGTTTTTGGTCAAGATGAAATTAAATTAGCAAAAATGCATAGTGTTTTATTGGGAAGTCGATTGGATTACAACAACAATCACGGTTATATTTACACCCCAAGAATTGCCTATAAATGGAAATTTACCGATTCTGATATCTTTAGAATTAATGCTGGAACTGGGTTTAGAGTGGTGAATTTATTTACAGAAGAACACGCCGCTTTAACAGGCTCAAGAGATGTGATTGTAACAGAAGATTTAAATCCAGAGAAATCGTTTAATGTAAATGTCAATTATTTAAAAAAGATACGATTTGAAAACGCTTCCTTTTTAGGATTTGATGTTTCTGCTTGGTTCACCCATTTTTCGAATCAAATTTTTCCAGATTATGATACCAATCCGAATCAAATTATTTATAAAAATTTAAATGGCTTTTCAGAAACAAAAGGCGTGAGTATGAATATCGATTACATGTCGAATTTCGGTTTAAAAGCGATTTTGGGAGCTAGTATTTTAGAAAGTAAAAACACGAAAGATGGTGTAACTTCCACACCAATTTTAACGGAGAAATATAGTGCGAATTGGGCCATATCCTATGAAATTTTAGAATGGAATTTATCATTTGATTATACAGGAAATTTATATGGTCCGATGCGATTGCCTTTATTGAGTGATTTAGATCCTAGAAGAGCAACTTCGCCAGTTTGGAGCATTCAAAACATTCAAGCCACGTATAAATGGAACAATTCATTTGAAATTTATGGTGGAATTAAAAACCTATTAAATTGGACACCCAATAAAAACAATGCCTTTTTAATTGCTCGTCCAAATGATCCGTTTGATGAAAATGTGCAATTTGACGGCAATGGAAATGTAATTGCCACACCAGAAAATCCGTATGCTTTAACTTTTGATCCCGCTTATGTGTACGCGCCCAATCAAGGAATTAGAGGTTTCTTAGGTTTGCGATATTATTTAAAATAACTTTTAGAAATAGGAATTGGTTTCCGTTAAATTCATAACTTTGCCCAATAATAAAATCAATTCTTGAGAAGTAGTTTTTACTTTTCAATGTGGAATCGAGTTAAATTCTCGAACTGTCGTGCAACTGTAATTTTCTTTTAGAAATAAGTCAGATACATATAATTGATTTTTGTTTACGCATCACGAAAGTGCATAAGCTAGAATTTTCTTCATTTCACTATAATGAAGAAATGCTCTGTTTTATTCGCTTTTATAACTTTAAAACGAATAAAAAATGTTTGACAAATACGACCAAGCTTGGGCAAAATATCATAAAAAATTAAGATTATTACCTTTACCGCTAGTTTGTTGGGATTTTTATAATGATCAGAATGAAGAAATCACAAGCTTTAATTCCATTCAAAAAAACTGGATACATAAAGAAGCGTATCCACATCAAATTGCTGCTAAATCTGTAATTATAACAGATAGTAAACTCAACATTGTATTTGCAAGCAAAGAAATCTCGAAATTAACTGGGTATCACAATTCTGAAATTATTGGTAATACTCCAAAAATATTTCAAGGTGATTTAACGGATGCTACTACTAGAGAAAAAATCAGAATTGCAATTAGTAAAAAACATCCTTTTAAAGAAATTGTTATTAATTACAAAAAAGATGGAACATACTATAAATGCGAAATCGAAGCCTATCCCAAATTTGATGCTGACAACAACTTAGTACATTATATTGCATTTGAAAAAATCGCATCTTAAAACAAATACATGAAAACACAAGAAGAAAAAATAAAAGATTCTACAACAAGAGTTTTTAAAGCCGTATTTCCTAACACAACCAATCATTACGACACGTTATTTGGTGGAACTGCCATGCAATTTATGGATGAAGTCGCTTTCATAACAGCAACTAGATATAGTCGCCAAAAAATGGTAACCGTTAGTAGTGATAAAATAGATTTTAAAAGACCTATTCCGCATGGAACAATTATAGAATTGATTGGAAAAGTAACCTATTTAGGCACCACAAGTTTAAAAGTAAGAGTTGATATTTTTATTGAAGAAATGTATTCCACTTCAAGAGAAAAAGCTATTACTGGAGAATTTACTTTTGTTGCGATAGACGAAAACAAAAAAGCTGTTAAAGTGGAATAATCTTTTTTAAAGTTCCATCTAAAAGAAGTACTTTTGAAAACATGAAGCACTATGATTACATTTTTACTGGAAATGGATTGTCAGCATTATTAACTCTTTTTGAAATGATTCAATCAGGACAATTTTCTGATAAAAAAATACTTTTGATAGATTCCGATTCGAAAAACAAAAACGATAGAACTTGGTGTTTTTGGGATTCTGGAAAGTTGTTTGATGAAATTAGTGCTAAAAAATGGCAACGCGCTTGGTTTAAAAATAATGACTTCACCAATCAATTAGATTTAGTTCCATACGACTATAAAATGATTAGAAGTGCGGATTTTTATAAATTGATTTTCGATGAAATTGCGAAACAATCCAACATTGAAATTTTTCAAGATGAAGTCATTGATTTTTCGGAATTAGGCAATCATTGTGTAGTGAAAACCAAAACCAAATCGTTTACTTGTAACAAAGTTTTCAATAGTATTTACAATCCGGAACTTGTAACATCACAAACTAAATTCCCATTAGTACAACAACATTTTATTGGTTGGTTTATTAAAAGCAAAGAAGCCGTTTTCACAGAAGATTGTCCGACTTTCATGGATTTTTCTGTCGAGCAGAAAGGAAATACGCGATTTATGTATGTTTTGCCAACTTCTTCAAATGAAGCCTTGATAGAATATACTTTATTTTCAAAAGATTTGTTATCGAAACCAGAATACGAAATCGAAATTGAAAACTACATCAAAAAGTTAGGAATCACAGCCTACGAAATTGTAGAAAAAGAACAAGGTAACATTCCAATGACGTGTTTTCCCTTTTGGAAAAACAACAGTAAAAACATAATAAACATAGGCTCTGCAGGTGGTTGGAGCAAAGCCAGTACAGGTTATACGTTTAAAAATTCGGTAAAAAAATCAAAAGAATTGGTTCAGTTTTTAAAAACACAATCCGACTTTACCAAATTTCATAAAATCAATAAGTTTTGGTTCTACGATTTGTTGTTAATTGACATTTTATATCAAACCAATCAATATGGAAGTGCTATTTTTTCGAGTATGTTTAAAACAGGAAAAGCCGCGCTAATTTTCAAATTCTTAGACGAAGAAACTTCTTTTTGGGAAGACTTACAAGTCATTTGGATGTGTCCGAAAGGGTTGTTTATTAAAGCGTTGTTGAAGCGAATTTTTTAACAATTTACGATACATTCCGATTCATACTTCATCGGAACTTTCGAATAGACAATTTATTCCTCTTCCAAATACTTCTTATTCACCAATTTTATATTCGTGTAGAAATTATTCACATCTGTAAAAACAGGACCGCTTTCATCAAATCGTTTAAAAGTGAAATCACGTAATTTTTCTTCAATTGCTAACGATTTCAGTACCATTTTGTTTTTCACAATTTCAAAACTCATTGCGACTTTTTCTCTTTGATAAATCCAATTACTAGTAAACTTGTGGTTTTTACCAATACTTTGTTCACTAGAGTAAAAAAACGGATAAGGTTCTTGTGTTTCGTAATTCAATTGCAATAAATTGAAGTTTTTATCTATAATAAAACTTCCTTTATAAAAGTTTTTAGATTCGAATGTCACCAACAACTCCTCATTGTCTAACCATTCTCTGCTATATCTGTAACCGCCTGGATGAATTAAAAAGTCTAATTCGGCAGTCGTTAAATTTTTACGAATTGGGTATCCTGAAAGCCAACCAATTGGCGATTCATCAGCGGAATAATTCTTGAAAATCTCTTTAAAATTAGAAAACCAATTGTCTTTATTTTCAATCACATTTTTTTTCGAAAAGGAATTGTTGAAATTCGTGATTTTTATAATTTGCTCTTCGCTTCTATTAATTATCGTATCGGAATTTTTTAAATTAATTTGACGCAAATCGAAAACAAAACTAGTGGTGTCTGTTTTTTTTAAAAGTTGCTTGTTCAATTTTTTTAATATCGTAATAAGTTTGGGTTTGCTTTTCACATTAACCGTCTCAATTTCGGCATCCTTAAGTTCTTGGGCAAAACTGAATGTGGTAACACTTAAAAAAAGTAGAATATAATATCGCATAATTTAAATAATTGCTGCAAATATAATATAGTATTTTCAGGATTTGATGAAATTTATAGAACGATAACAAATCTTTATGATAAGTTTATATGTGTAAAGCTAAAAACTTTGTAAATTTGTACTTTATAAACGCTATTTAAATACAAAAATATGTATCCAGAAGAAATGGTAAAACCCATGCGTGCAGAATTATCTGATGCTGGTTTTCAAGATTTATATTCGGCTGAAACAGTTGAACAAGCAATAAGCAAAGAAGGAACAACTTTAGTAGTTGTAAATTCAGTTTGTGGTTGTGCTGCAAGAAATGCACGTCCAGGCGCTAAAATGAGTTTAGAGAACGCAAAAAAACCAAGTAACTTAGTAACGGTTTTTGCTGGTGTGGACAAAGAAGCAGTTGACAAAGCAAGAGAACACATGTTTCCTTTTCCTCCATCTTCGCCATGTATGGCTTTATTTAAAGATGGTGAATTGGTTCACATGTTAGAACGTCATCATATTGAAGGTCGTCCAGCGGAACTAATTGCTGAAAACTTAAAAGACGCTTATAACGAATTTTGCTAACTACTATGCTAGCATATTATAAAAACCGCCTCTTTGGTGGTTTTTTTTATTTATAACTAGTATCTTTGGCAACATAAAAATCAGAATAAAAAAGTATGCAAAAAATTATTTCGTATCCCTTATCGATACTTTATGCGATAGTTTTTTTAATGTGGTTGATCATTTTTCATCCGATTCAGTTGGTTTGTTATCATGTATTTGGTTACAACGCGCATAGAATATCCGTAGCGGTCTTAAATTTTTTCCTTTTAAGAACGTCTCATATTTTAGGCACAACGTATAACATCATTGGAAGAGAAAAATTATTGGAAAACAAACCTTTAGTTTTGGTTTGCAACCATCAAAGTATGCACGATATTATTCCAATTATATGGTTTTTACGAAAAGTGCATCCGAAATTTATTAGTAAAAAGGAATTAGGAAAAGGCATCCCAAGTGTTTCGTTAAATTTAAGAATTGGCGGTTCAGCTTTAATAGACCGAAAAGACGGTAAACAAGCTTTAGCAGAAATAAAAAAGACAGGAGAATACATTAATAAGAATAACTATTCTGTTGTGATTTTTCCTGAAGGCACCAGAAGTAAAACGGGTAAACCTAAAGAATTCGCAACCAACGGCTTAAAAATGTTGTACAAATTTGCACCTGATTCATATTTTGTACCAATAAGCATCAATAATTCATGGAAAATGAATAAATTTGGAGCTTTCCCATTAGGATTAGGTACGAATATTACATTAGAAATTCATGAACCCTTAAAAGTTTCTGAGTATTCGTTTGATGAAATTTTCGAAAAAACAGAACAAGTAATAAAAAAACATATAAAACAATAAACCCCATGTCATTACATAACATCAGACTTGAAGTCATGCAATTATTGGAAAGAAAAATTGATTCTTTCATGGAAGAATTTTTAATTCCAGTAGAAAAAATTTGGCAACCAACAGATTTGTTACCAGATTCTAACAACGAAAATTTCTTAGAAGAAGTTAAGGAATTGAGAGAAATCTCTAAAGATTTACCTTACGATTTTTGGGTAACTTTAGTTGGAGATACCATCACTGAAGAAGCACTTCCAACCTATGAATCGTGGTTAATGTCTGTAGAAGGTGTTGACAATGTAGAAAGAAATGGTTGGAGCAAATGGGTACGTCATTGGACCGGTGAAGAAAACCGCCATGGTGATGTATTAAACAAATATTTATATCTTTCTGGAAGAGTAAATATGCGTGAAATCGAGCAAACCACACAACATTTAATTAATGATGGTTTTGATATCGGAACAGGTAGAGATCCATATAAAAACTTCGTGTACACTAGTTTTCAAGAATTAGCGACTTTCGTTTCACATAATAGAGTGGCGTTAATTGCTAAGAAATACGGTGAGAAAAAATTATTCAAAATGTGTAACCTGATTGCTGGAGATGAAATGCGTCATCACTTAGCCTATAGCGAATTTGTAAATCAGATTTTCAAAGTAGATCCAAGTGAAATGATGTTGGCTTTTCAATACATGATGAAGCAAAAAATTACCATGCCAGCGCTTTTCTTACGCGAATCGGGCGATAAAATCGGAACCGCTTTTGAAGCGTTTTCAGATTCTGCACAAAGAATTGGCGTGTATACCGCGTCTGATTATGTAGATATTTTACAGAAATTAAATGAGAAATGGGACATTGGAAACATCAATGGTTTAACAGCTGAAGCTGAAAAAGCAAGAGATTACCTAATGAAATTACCAGAAAGAATGAGAAAAATCTCTGAAAGATTAATCATTCCAGAAGAAGGACATATTTTTAAATGGGTAGAACCTGCTTTAATTAGATAAATCTCAAAAAATCAATAACATAAATTCCAAATTCTAAAACATATCTTTTGAATTTGGAATTTTTATTTTAAGACCAATGTCAACAATAGAAAATACGATCAACTTCGTAAAAAAACAACTAGAAAATGCAGAAAGCGGGCACAACTGGTTTCATATGGAACGTGTGTATAATAATGCTTTACTAATTGCAAAAGAGGAAACTTGTAATTTAGAAGTAGTTCAACTAGCGGCTTTATTGCACGATATTGCTGATAGTAAATTTCATGATGGTGATGAAACGGTTGGTCCGAAAGTCGCTAGAGATTTTTTAACATCAGAAAATGTTTCGGAAGAAACCATCAATCATGTGGTGAAAATTATCGAAAATATTTCGTTTAAAGGCGGCAACTTCGAAAAGAAATTTACATCTAAAGAATTAGAAATTGTGCAAGATGCAGATAGATTAGATGCGATTGGAGCGGTAGGAATTGCTCGCACCTTTAATTATGGCGGATTTAAAAACAGAGAGATTTATAATCCGGAAATCGAACCTAATTTAAAGATGTCGAAAGAAGAATATAAAAATTCTACAGCGCCAACCATTAATCATTTTCATGAAAAGCTTTTACTTTTAAAAGACAAAATGAATACAAAAACGGGGCAAAAAATCGCACAACAACGTCATGATTTTATGGAAACCTTTTTAGAACAGTTTTATAACGAGTGGAACGGGAAAATTTAGTATTTAGTTTTCAGTTAACAAAATAAAAAAAGCAGTTTTCAAAAATGAAAACTGCTTTTATATTTAAAATAGTCTGCTTACTAATTCCCAAATGGAGACTGTAAACTGAGACTGAATACTTATTATACTACACCTTGTCCTAACATAGCGTCTGCAACTTTTACGAAACCTGCAATGTTTGCACCTTTAACGTAATCTACATAACCATTTCCGTCAGAACCATATTGTACACATGCTTCGTGGATGTCTTTCATAATTACTTTTAATCTGTCGTCCACTTCTTCTGAAGTCCAGCTTAAACGTAAAGAGTTTTGAGACATTTCTAAACCTGAAGTAGCAACACCACCAGCATTAGATGCTTTTCCTGGAGCAAATAAGATTTTTGCGTCAGTGAAAACAGTAACTGCTTCTGGAGTTGAAGGCATATTTGCTCCTTCAGCCACACAGATACATCCGTTTGCTACTAACATTTTTGCTTCAGCTTCGTCTAATTCATTTTGAGTAGCACATGGTAATGCAATATCACATTTAACTTCCCATGGACGTTTTCCTTCTACAAATTTTGCAGATGGGTATTTTTTAACGTAATCAGAAATTCTTCCGTAATTTACGTTTTTGATTTCCATAACATAAGCTAATTTTTCAGCATCAATACCAGCTTCGTCATAAATATATCCAGAAGAATCTGACATAGTTACTACTTTTCCACCTAATTGAGTTGCTTTCTCAGTAGCATATTGCGCAACGTTTCCAGATCCAGAAACGACAACTGTTTGTCCGTCGAAACTTTTTCCTTTTGTTTTTAACATACTATCAGCAAAATATACATCTCCGTAACCTGTAGCTTCAGGACGAATTAATGATCCACCGAAAGAAATTCCTTTACCAGTTAAAACTCCTGTAAATTCGTTTCTTAATCTTTTATATTGACCAAACATGTAACCTACTTCACGTCCACCAACACCGATATCTCCAGCTGGAACGTCAGTATTACCACCAATATGTTTAGATAATTCTGTCATAAATGCTTGACAAAATCTCATAATTTCAATATCTGATTTTCCTTTTGGATCGAAATCAGCTCCACCTTTTCCACCACCCATTGGTAATGTCGTTA
>JAULXA010000249.1:0-5002 GCA_032118875.1 Flavobacterium sp. | reverse complement strand
GCCCGTTTTTGCGAAATTTTCCGTTTCGTAGCTCCACAATTTCACTTCTTCGTAGTTGTTTTTTAGGTTACTATTGTTACTATCGGCTCCAATATTACACCATTCCCCTAAAACGGCATTTCCTAAAAACCCATCATGACCTTTATTAGAATACGCAAATAAAACTGAGTTGTTCACTTCGCCACCAATTACAGAATGTGGTCCAACAGTGGTTGCACCATATACTTTTGTTGCTAGTTTCACTCTACCCGATTCGCATAAGGCAAAAGGTCCACGAATGACAGAACCTTCCATAATTTCAGCATTTTTACCGATATAAATTGGTCCAGTTGATGCGTTTAAGGTTACGAATTCTAATTTCGCACCTTCTTCTATAAATATATTTTCTGGAGATAATACGTTTACCGATTTAGGAATCGGTTGTGAATATCTATCTTCTGTTAGCAATTCGAAATCTTCACGAATGGCTACGTCGTTTTTTTGAAAAATATCCCAAGTATTTTCTATTTTGATACACTCGTTTGTGAATTCTATCACTTCAAAAGAATCAAAATCTACTTCTTCTCCTTCTTTAGCAAAAAACGCCACCACTTCTTCGTCTTTGAAAATCGCTTGGTTTACTTCTAAATTCTTTACCATTTCTACCAAAATATCATTCGGTAAAAACGAAGCGTTAATCATCACGTTGTTTTCCATTTCTACCATCGGCCATTTGTCTGACAAATATTCTTCGGTAATTGTAGTGGTTGTATAACCTAAATATTTTTCCCATTTTTCACGAATGGTTAAAATCCCTACACGAATATCAGCAACAGGTCTGGTGAAAGTAAATGGCAATAAAGCGTTACGATGTGGGCCATCAAAAAGGATATAGTTCATTTGATAAGTTTAAAAAGTTTGCGTTTAAAAGTTTAAAAGGTTTTGCGTAAAAACCTAACGATTCAAATTTACAAAGAAATTTGACTTATAAAAATAAAAAAACCCCGAATAAATTCGAGGTTTTTTAATATTTATATAAATTCTACTATTCTTTAGAGAATTTAGCGTATTTAGTTTTGAATTTATCAATACGACCTGCAGTATCAATAAGTTTAGATTTACCTGTGTAAAAAGGGTGAGACGTTCTTGAAATCTCCATTTTGAAAACTGGATACTCAACACCTTCGTGAGTGATAGTTTCTTTAGTTTCAACTGTTGATTTTGTGATGAATACATCTTCGTTAGACATGTCTTTAAAAGCGACTAATCTGTAATTTTCTGGGTGAATTCCTTTTCTCATTTTGTAAATCTTTAAATGTATGATTATAATTTGTTTCGCGGCTTTTTACATAAAAAGGTGTAAACGCCTTATAACCTTTTGTTAATTTTGTTTTTATTTCAGGGTGCAAATATAAGTATATATATTAAACCTACAAACTTTTTTTGAAAAGAAAATATAATATTATTTTTTGCACGCAAAGACGCAGAGCCGCTAAGTTTAACCCTAATTTTATCGGTTGATATTAGCAGTGTGTAAAAATAGTAAAAATAAAAACACACAAATTGATAAAAAATCAACCCAAATTTGCTCTGTGCCTCTGCGTTTTTGCATGAAAAAGAATAAAACTTTGCGCCTTTGTGTCTTCGTGGCAAAATGAACCTTTGCGTCTTCATGGCAAGCTATTGCTCCTTATATAAAAAATACGTAATTTTGCATCCGATTTGCGTGAGTGATAGGAGTGGAAATCCTTTTTTTGTGGCTTTTTTTCAAGACATAAAAAAAGATTGTAACGGATAGCACGACCTGAAAGGGCACGCCCAAAGAAAATGATTATGTCTGATAGAAAAAAAGTAGCTTTTTATACACTAGGTTGTAAACTGAATTTTTCGGAAACTTCTACGATTGCCAGAAACTTTACAGATGAAGGTTTTGACAGAGTGGATTTTGAAGAAGTTGCCGATATATATGTAATAAACACATGTTCGGTAACGGAAAATGCCGATAGACAGTTTAAACAAGTGGTGAAAAAAGCGATGAAACTAAACGACAAAGCTTTTGTTGCCGCCGTAGGTTGTTATGCCCAACTAAAACCCGAAGAATTAGCCGCAGTTGATGGTGTAGATTTGGTTTTAGGTGCAACAGAAAAATTTAAAATTACCGATTACATCAACGACCTATCCAAAAACGATATGGGCGAAGTACACAGTTGCGAAATTGAAGAAGCCGATTTTTATGTCGGAAGTTATTCTATTGGCGACAGAACGCGTGCTTTCCTAAAAGTGCAAGATGGTTGCGATTATAAATGTACGTATTGTACGATTCCGTTAGCACGTGGAATTTCGAGAAGTGATGCTTTGGAAAATGTGTTGAAAAACGCCAAAGAAATTTCAGAGCAAAATATCAAAGAAATCGTATTAACCGGTGTAAACATTGGCGATTACGGTAAAGGGGAATTCGGAAATAAAAAACACGAACATACGTTCTTAGAATTAGTGCAAGAATTAGACAAAGTGGATGGTATTGAAAGACTAAGAATTTCAAGCATTGAGCCTAATTTACTAAAAAATGAAACGATAGAATTTGTGAGTAAGAGTCGTACGTTTGTTCCGCATTTTCATATTCCCTTACAAAGTGGAAGCAATGAAATTTTAGGAAAAATGAAGCGTCGTTACCAACGTGAAATTTACACGGAACGCGTAAACAAAATCAAGGAAGTCATGCCACACGCTTGTATTGGTGTGGATGTTATTGTTGGATTTCCTGGTGAAACCGACGAACACTTCTTAGAAACATACAATTATTTAAATGAAATGAACATTTCGTATCTGCACGTGTTTACCTATAGTGAACGCGACAATACGGAAGCTGCAAATATGCCAGGCGCTGTGCCAGCAAACGTAAGAAGCAAACGTAGTAAAATGTTACGCGGACTTTCAGTTAAAAAACGAAGAGCGTATTACGAAAGTCAAATCGGAACAACAAGAACGGTTTTATTTGAAAACGAAAACAAAGAAGGTTACATTACTGGTTTTACCGAAAACTACGTGAAAGTAAAAACACCATGGAACCCCGAATTAGCCAACACGTTACACGAAATTACACTAACAAAAATTGACGATGACGGTTTGGTACGAATGGATTTTGTAAACGTACCCGCATAGCTTATTTCATGTAGTAAAATTTAATTGACAATAATTAAAAAAAACTAGTATATTTCAAAACGGTTAAAACCTTATTAATTGAAAGTTGAAAAAATTGTTTAAGTAAGACAGTAACAATGAAAAATAGTACTACATCATCAGATATAAAAACTCTTGTAGAAGTTACAAAAGCGGACAGCAGAATAAAAAAAGCGCAATTATTACCACATCCAGATTCTAGATTAGATTCTTTCTTAATGAAAATTCATCCTATTAGCGATGAAGGCGTTCCTTACAGAGATCTAACTAATTTGGAAACCAAAAAAGAAAGTTTAGGTCAATTAATTGAAAAACTAAACGTTACAAAAAGCACAAGATACCAAAGAACGGTTGAAGACACCTATTGCAACGTGTACTCTTATGATTACTGCTACTTTTCAAAAGTATATTTACCAACTATTTGGTGGACAGATGAAGCCTTACAAAGAGTATTAAATGGCGAAGAAGTGGAACCTGTTTTCGGTGAAACGGTGGATAACATTTACTCGAGCGCGATTCACGATTGGTTTGGAGTTTGGGGAGCGAGTTTTGGTTGGAAAAAAATGACCGATTTAGACGAAATTCAACATAAAGTAAACACAGAAGGTGGCGTAGGAATCATTTGCGCCAAAAGAAAAATAGTAGGTTTATCAGGACATATTGTACCAATTGTACCAGAAACAAAAACCAAAAAAGCATTCCGAGAAAATGGCGTGGTCAAATACCCATTACAATCTCAAGCTGGTAAAATTAATTATAATTATTTTGCTAGAGCCAGAAAAGATTGGTGGAATCATGAACGTTATTCGTCTCATGTATTTTACTATCACGAATAAAAAAAACAAAAAAACAATATATCAAACTTAAAAGAACAAACGTATAAATGAAAGACAATCAGACAACAAAGTATTATTGGGGAATTGGATTAGAAAACGAAACCTATATTCAATTTGAAGATCCTCTAACGGTGTCTGGTGCATTTATACATGAAAAAGTAGGGCGTGAAAGATATAGTTTAGATTACACCACCTATTACAAACCAGGAAGTTTGTCTTTAGCTTTAAAAACGGGTTTCGAAGAAAACAAAAACTACTTTATAAGTAGAATGATCAACAGTCATTCTTTAGAAAAATTAGATTTAAAATACAATCATAAAACAATAGCCAAAAAAATCGAAACGGAAGTTCCAGATAACGGAAGTATCAGTATCGAAACTGTTGAAAACCCCGATTATTTAGGCAAAAGTATCTTAGAAAACTTTTTAGAAAAACAACCGTTCAACATTAGTAGCATGATTACTACTAAAACAAATCCAATGGGTTCTGTTTGTTTTGATGGTGATTCTATTGAATTTGTCACTAAATATTTCGAAAACAGAACTATCGAAGAATCTTGCAATGAATTAATTACGACAAAAAATTTATTTGTAGATAAAATTAATGAATCGGGAGTACTAGAAGAAAAGCTTCATTTTCCTGCCTACAACAGCGGACTAAACATGTTCATGTCGAACCAAGAAAACATTGTTTTATTCAATAACGGTACGTATCATTTTCACCTTACCTTACCTACTCTAACTCAAAACAGCCGAATAGTAGATTACGATGCTTTCGAAAATACACACGCGAATGCCATGTATTTATTACAATGGTTTCAGCCGCTTTTTATTGCTACGTTAGGAAGTCCGGATATTATGGGTGTGATTAGTGAAAAGTTTAATTTAGATAAAAACTATGCTTTAGGTTCTATGCGAAATGCCATGTCGCGTTATATTGGTGTGGGTACCTATAATAAAGCTATGCCGAAAGGGAAAATATTGACATATAAAGTAGACGATTTTAGA
>JAULXA010000248.1:0-4335 GCA_032118875.1 Flavobacterium sp. | reverse complement strand
TTATCAAACACTTCGAAGTAATAATCGTAATTTATACCTTGTTGTAACGCAATTCCATCAGGAAACGAATACACAAACTGATCTACAACCTTACTTTTTAAAACCAAACCTTTTCTATACACAACATTTGGTTTGTTTTTATCGTAATAAACGACTTGTAATTTAGACAAACCGTAATCGTCAGAAACTTGTCCGATAATTACTTTTTGTTTTAGTTTTAAACTATCCGGAGTTTCCGTAGCAGAAATACTAGGAAACTGATCTTTTAAAATCGTTAATTTATATTGTAAGTTTTCGTGGTTTTTTAATTGCTTGTTTGAAATCGAAATTTGATAATCGGTATTATTCACAATTCGTTTAGAAAGTGAAAACTGATTGTCATTTTTAGAAAACAAAGTTGCTAATGAATCTTTCTTGAATTTGACTTCAGTTGTTGCTAACGTATTTAATTTCCAAGTTACAGTAGTTCCTTCTGGAATAACAGCATTTCCGGTTCCTTGAATTACTTCCGATTTTTTACCTAAATAGTTTGGAAAATTTAATTGCATCGTGAAAGAAGAAATGGTTGGAACGTTTACCACATTCAAAACATAATCGGCAGAAGTAATTTCATTCGATTTAAAATGAAAAGAAATATCTTTTTGAACATTGTCAAATTGGTATGAAAATTTTCCTGGAGAAGTATTTTCTAAAAAATATTCTTCGTTATTGATAATAATCGAAGCATTTTCTGGAATCACAGTTCCTGTTGTTTTCACTTCTAACTTAAACGATTTGTTTTGTTCCACGTTTAAATTGTTCGTAATAATCTCGAATTTAAAAGCGGCAGGTTTTTCGAAGTTCTTATCGTACTGAACCACTCGAGCGAAACTATTAGAAATCACATCCGAATTTCCAGAAATATAAAAGAACAAAATAAACAACAACGGAATTAACGCAAATGGTAAATACTTTTTGTTTTTATTGAAATTAATCGCATTAGAAAAAGGAATCGGTTGTAAACTATTAGCTTTTTGTTCGATAGAAGCTAAAACCAATTCTGTAGGAGTTGCGGTGTTCGCTAATTGTAAAAAATTTAATAATTTGTCTTTTACTTCCTCGAAATGTGTACCGATAATTTTGGATGCTTCTGTATAATCTAAACCTTTTTGGATTTTAAATAATTTGAAAAGCGGAAGAATTATGAATTTCGAAAGTAAAAAAACTTGTACCGCTATAAACAACCAAAATAAAATGGTTCGACCTTGAGTAGAGAACCAAAGGAAATATTCAATTAAAAAAGTGAAAATAAAATACAACAAACCAATAGCTATAAAAAGAATTACTCCTTTTATTAACTCATTGGTGTAAAACTTCTTGATAAAACCTTCCAGCTTATCGTAAATTAGTGCTTTCTTCTCCAAAATTGTTAATCAATTGTTTATAACTGATAAAATTACAAAAATTTTAAGCAATTAGTCAAGAGTAAAAAGTTAATAGTTGTATAAAATGTTAATAATGTGATGAAACTGAAAAAAAACTTCCAACTTCTAACTCCTAACTTCCAACTTCCTTTTATCTTTGCCAAAAAAATTACAACAATGTCAAAACCAGTTAGAGTACGATTTGCTCCTAGTCCGACAGGACCATTACATATTGGTGGTGTAAGAACCGCGCTTTTTAATTATTTATTTGCCAAAAAACACGGTGGAACTTTCTATATTAGAATAGAAGATACCGACCAAACTCGTTTTGTAGCAGAAGCTGAAGACTATATTTTTGAAGCTTTAGAATGGTTAGGAATTTCTCCTGATGAAACCATTGGAAAGAATGAAAAATTTGGACCTTACCGTCAATCGGATAGAAAAGAAATGTACAAACAATATGCAGATGAATTAATCAATTCTGGTTCGGCATATTATGCATTTGATTCTTCTGAAAAGTTAGACGAATTACGTAAACAAGCAGAAACAGATGGTAAAACATTTATTTATAATCATACGGTCAGAGAAACTTTAGATACTTCTTTAAATGTTTCACGTGAAATTGTAGAAGCTAGAATTGCAAATGGAGAACATTATGTGATTCGTTTTAAAACTCCGGTTAATGAAACATTGCATTTACAAGATATCATTCGTGGTGAAGTAAATTTTGAAACGAATTTATTAGACGATAAAGTTTTGTTTAAATCGGACGGAATGCCAACGTATCATTTAGCGAACATTGTGGATGATCATTTAATGGAAACTTCACACGTTATTCGTGGAGAAGAATGGTTGCCATCGATGCCTTTACACGTAATGTTATACCGAGCATTTGGTTGGGAAGCACCAGAATTTGCACATTTACCTTTGATTTTAAAACCAGTAGGAAATGGAAAATTAAGCAAACGTGATGGAGATAAATTAGGATTTCCAGTATTTCCATTACAATGGAAAACAGAAGAAAGTATTTCATTAGGTTATAAAGAAGCTGGATTTTTCCCAGAAGCAGTAATTAACTTTTTAGCTTTATTAGGTTGGAATGATGGAACCGAACAAGAAATCTTTTCTTTAGAAGAATTGGTAAATAAATTCGATTTAAAACGTATTCATAAATCGGGTGCGAAGTTTGATCCGGAGAAAAATAAATGGTTCAATCACCAATATTTACAAAAACAAACGGATGCTAGTTTAGCAGAAGCCTTTAAAGTTATCTTAGAAGAAAAAGGAATTTCAACTTCTTTAGATATAACAAGAGTAGTTGCTTCAATTAAAGAACGTGCTAATTTTGTAACGGAACTTTGGGATTTATCAGATTACTTTTTTGTAGCGCCAACATCATATGATGAAAAAGCAGCAAAAAACTGGAAAGAAGAAACACCAGAATTGATGAAACAAGTGATGGAGCAATTACAAAATATTGAAGATTTCACTTCTTTAAATATTGAAACGCTTTTAAAAGACTGGATGACGACAAACGAAATCGGAATGGGTAAAGTGATGCAACCACTACGATTGAGCTTAGTAGGCGCTTTAAAAGGACCGCATTTGTTTGATATCATTGAAATGATTGGTAAAGCAGAAACGGTTAGCAGAATAGAAAAAGCGATACATACTTTATAAAAAAAAAGAGGCGTTTCTTAATTGAAACGCCTCTTTTTTCATTGTTATTATTTTACAAATAAATTGTCAATTGTCCGCTTGCCATTCCAATGTTACCTTTGAATTTTTCACCAATATTTGGAACTTTATCGTTTTTATTTAAACTATTAAAAAAGTTGTTCACTCCATATTGATAACCCAAACGTAAACGCACATTAGTGAAACCAATGTTAATTCCTCCATATATATTAGCGTTAATTTTAGTCACATCTGTAATGTCTTTTGCAGTTAATAAAGGTTGATCCACTAAAAAGTTAGTTTCATCTGCTTTATCAATAACCAATTTATCATTAACTTGAAGTACTGGACCAAATTCAATATTAAAATGATTTGGGCTGATTACATAACCTGGCATCAAATAAATCTGAACCGCAGATAATTTATAATTCGTTTCTACAATAGAAACTACTTTTCTGGTTTGAACAGTGAAATTACTATCGGTAAAAAACATACCGAAACTCATTTGCCAGTTATTATAAAAATTTCCACGAACGTGAAAGCCACCTGTCCAGCCTTGTTGTGGTGTTACATTAAAATTATCAGTGAAAATAGTCATTTGTGTTAAACCACCACCAATACCTATACGATTACTGTCTTTGTTTCCTCTTTGCGCAACCACAACTATTGAAAATAAGACACATACTACGATTAAAATCTTTTTCATTTATATATATTAAGGGTGCAAAAGTAATGTAATAATTTAATTAAAATGTAGAAAAATTGCTTTAGCACCGGATTCGGAAATTTAGGATTAAAAATTAATTCAACCTGGCAGATACAATTTCGAACAAACGCAAAGTAAATAATTGGATAATTCGAGGCTGAAATTTTCTTACAATGTTATTAAACTGTAATTATTGTAACTTTTAACGGAAACAAACGTATAATAAGTATAACTAAAAAATTATTCACTATGTCACCATTTTTAATCATAATCCTTGTATTTGGATTATTCATTTTTTTAAGTTCTTTTTTTACTGTAAAACAACAAACGGCTGTAGTAATTGAGCGTTTTGGTAAGTTTACAAGCATTAGAAGTTCGGGTTTACAACTTAAGATTCCTGTTATCGACAGAATTGCTGGAAGAGTAAACTTAAGAATTCAACAATTAGATGTAATTATTGAAACGAAAACCAAAGACAACGTTTTTATTAAAATGAAAGTTTCGGTTCAGTTTAATGTCATTCAAACTAAAGTGTACGAAGCATTTTAT
>JAULXA010000247.1:0-5156 GCA_032118875.1 Flavobacterium sp. | reverse complement strand
AATTCTAACGTGTCCACAGCAATTAACGGAACAGATAAAGCATAACACAAGCCTTTTGCAGCCGAAACACCAATTCGCAAACCGGTATAAGAACCTGGACCTTGACTAACAGCTATCGCGTTTAAATCTTGTAATTTTAAATTCGTTTCTTCCAACAATTCTTCTATAAAAACGTGTAGTTTTTCGGCATGAGAAAAATTTTGAGTTGCAATTTCTCTTATTGCCAAAACTATTCCGTCTTTTGCCAAAGCAACAGAACAATTTTTAGTTGCGGTTTCTATATTTAAAATTAATGCCATTTTCAATAGTAATTTAGTATACAAAGAAACAAAAAAAGACACAATTACTTGTGTCTTTTTAAATCAAAATCATATCAATTCCTAACTAACTTTTATCTTCTTTTGCTTTTTTCTCTTTATCCGATTTTGTTTCTAATCGAACTTTATCATTAGGCATTAACTCTTTTGAAACTAAAGTATATGGTCCAGTAATAATTTCATCGCCTTTTTTCAATCCAGATAAAATTTCAATATTGGTATCATCTTGAATTCCTGTTTTTACGATTCTAATTTTAGCTTTATCGCCTACTTTCACAAAAACACATTCAAATTTAATATCTTTTTTAGGCGCTTTTCCTTTTTTCTCTGCTTCTTCTTTTTCAATTTCTGCAACTATATCTTTCTTAGTTGAAGTTGTATCGTCTTTGATTACAATAGCACTAATTGGCACCCCTAAAACATTCGTACTTCTTTTCGTTTCAATATCAACTGTAGCAGTCATTCCTGGACGGAAAGGCGAATAACTAATTGGTTTACCTGCTAATAAATCTTGGTACGATTCTTTAACTAATCTTACTTTAACTTTAAAATTAGTTACTTGATCTGCTGTTAAACCTGTTGTTGCCGAGTTAGAAATACTCGTTACAACTCCGTCGAATTTTCTTTTTAAATAGGCATCCACTTCAATTTTAGCCGAATCACCAATGCTTACTTTTACAATATCATTTTCATTTACATCGACTTCAACTTCCATATTGTTTAAGTTGGCAATACGCATCATTTCAGTTCCAGCCATTTGTTGTTGTCCTAAAACTCGTTCACCTAATTCGATATCTAATTTTGAAATTGTTCCATCAGCTGGCGCGAAAATAGTGGTACGTTTTAAATTATCACTCGCTTCTGTTACGTTTGCCGAAGCCGATTTCATTTGGTAATATGCCGATTGCTTGCTCGCAACTGCCACTTCATATGCCGAAACAATTCTGTCCCATTCTGAACGAGAAATGACACCTTTTTCAAATAATTTTTTATTTCTATCGTAATTGGCTTTCGCTTCTTTAACTTGAGCATTTGCTTGACTTACACCAGCTTTTGATGTAGATAAAGACGCAACCGTTCTGTCAACACCAGACGTATAAATATCTGGATTGATTTTTACTAATAATTGTCCTTTTTTAACTTCTTGCCCTTCTTTTACATTTAAAGCAATAACTTCACCTGAAACTTCTGGCATAATTTTAATTTCAATTTCTGGCTGAATTTTTCCAGTCGCAGAAACTGTTTCAACAATTGTCATTGTTTCGGCTTTAGAAACTTCAACTACTTTTCCGTCGTCGTTATTTCCAATTTTTCCTGATTTTTTCAGAACAATTAATAGTGCAATAACTGCAACTACACTTCCTAAAATGATAAATAATTTTTTTCTTGACATGGCTTTATTGTTTTTCTATAAGTGGAATTCCGAAATAAAATTCTAAAATTTTAATTCTAAAAATATAATCATACTTGGTTCTTAATACTTCTGATTGTGCATTTACGAATGCCGTTTGAGATTGGTTGTAATCGAAAATATTCATCATTCCAATTTCGTATCTGTCTTTTGCATATTGCATGGCTAATTCACGAGCTTTTTCAATTTGCAAAGCGGCTTCATAACTTTCTTTAGCCGCTTTTGTATCGGTATAGGCAGTAAAAACATTGCGTTCTATATCCAATTCTTGTTGCGAAACGTTCAGTTTTACTTTTTCGTAATTGACTTTATTTCTTTGCACATTGTTTCGAGTTGCGAATCCGTTAAAAATTGGAATGTTTAATGATATTCCAATATTCTGACCAAAGTTCTCTTCAAATTGTTGAAAGAATGGACTCGCTCTGTTATAATCTATTTGTCCGGTTCCTGAATTTAAAAAAGGTACTTTATTGTAACTAATATTTGAATTCAAACCATAATTTACAGTTAGAGAAGGTTGAAACGCTCCTTTTGCAATTTGAATGTCTTTGTTAGCAATTTCTAAATTCGCTTTGGCTAATTTTAATTCTGTTCTACTTTCTTTGGCTTTAGCAATTACTGCTTCTGGTGTTTCATTTAAAATAGTAGACAACATGGTTGGAATATCTGTATCTGAAACATCAAAATTTTGAAAATCTTGAATTTGAAGCAATTGTGCTAAACTTAATTTAGATAACATTAAGGCATTTTCTGCTACAATTACACGTTGTTTTCCCGAAGCCATTGTAGCTTGTATGTCTAACAAATCGCCTTTAGGCACATTTCCTGCATCAACCAATTGAAGTGTTCTGTCATACTGTTTAGAATCCAAAACATTTTGTTCTTTTTGAACTTTTAAATTCTCTTTATTGAACAAAATTTGCAAATAAGCGTTGGCAACATTTAATGCTACATCTTCTTGCATTTTTGTCAATTGATATTGAGAAGCAATAATTGATAAATTCGCTTTTCGCAACAGATTTACATTTTGCAATCCTTTATACACATCAAAACCACCATTTAAACCAAAACTTGAAAATTGATTGGTTTGATTCGTTCTGTCGTTTGTAATTGGATTAATACTAAATCCGAAATTCCATCCATGAGAAGCATTTCCGTTTAAAGTGGGTAGAAAATTTCCAATCGCATCTTTTTTAGAAATGGCGGTGGTTTGTAAATCTAATTCTGATTGTTTTATAGAAATATTATTTTTAACAGCGTGATTGATACATTCTTTTAATGTCCATTTTTTTTCTTGGGCAAAAGATGTAGCACTTACTAAAAATAATACAAATACTAGTTGTACTGACTTCATTATAATAATTGTTTTCCTATTTGACCAAATTTTAAAAAAAATGTTACACTTTGCAATTAAAATTTTACTTTTATGGCTGAAAAAACTCTAAAAATTAAGAATCTTCAAGAAACAATATTTTGAATTCCTTAGCGTTTAAGTACTAAAACCAATTGAAACTTTTGTAATACTATTATAATGAATTTAAAAATTAATATTTTGCTTTTCGGAATCTTAAATATGGGACTTTTTGGTTGTAGTTCAACTAAAAAAATTGATGCTTTGAAACCGGAGCCAACTAATAACGCACCAATTGTTTACAGCAATAAAACTTCCTTAATTTCCATGCCAATGGAAGTGAGTATGAAAGAAATTGAATACCATTTAAACAAAAATTTAAAAGGTTTAATTTACAACGATTCCATTTTGAATGACGACAAAACCGAGATGAAAATTTGGAAAACCTCCGATATTAAATTGGTAGAAAAAAACGGTGAAATTGTTTCGATCATTTCATTAAAAATTTGGGCAAAAATTAAGTACGGAACTGAATTTATGGGTTTAAACGATACGAGAGAAATCAACTTAAACGGAACCATAACCTTAAACAGCAAAGCGAATTTTGGCAATTGGAAACTGAATACGACTTCAAAAATTGAAGATTTTGAATGGAGTGAAAGCCCGAGTATTTTGGTAGCTGGAAAAAATGTTCCTATCACTTATATTATCAATCCAACTTTATCCATTTTTAAAGGAAAAGTAGCTAAAATGATTGATGAAGCTATTAATAAAAGTTGCGATTTTAAAGAACAAGTAATGGATGTTTTAGAAACAATTTCAACTCCATTTATGGCAAATGAAACCTATGAAACTTGGTTTAAATTAGTTCCAAATGAAATTTATAGTACGAATGCCGTATTGAGTAATTCAAAAATTACAATGAATTTAGGAATGAAATGTCAGATGCAAACTTTAATCGGACAAAAACCAAAAAATGGATTTGACAGAACTAAAATTACTTCGAAAGCCGTAACTAAAATTCCATCTGATTTTAATGCTTCTGTAGCTGCGGTTTCTACCTATGAAAGTGCAAGCCGAATTATGACTAAAAACTTCATGGGTCAAGAATTTGGTTCTGGAAAAAGGAAAATCACGGTTCAAAAAGTGGATTTATGGTATAAAGATGGCAAAATGATTATCGCTTTAGACATGTTAGGTTCGATAAACGGTACGATTTATTTAGCTGGAATTCCGAAATACAATCCGGAAACTAAAGAAATTTATTTTGAAGAAATGGATTATGTGTTAAATACGAAAGGCATCTTAACCAGAACGGCAAATTGGTTGCTACAAGGCATGATTTTAAACAAGATTAAAGAAAGTTGTAAATATTCTATCAAACCGAATTTAGACGAAGGCAAGAAAAATATGTTGCCGTATTTAACGAATTATTCTCCAATGAAAGGTGTTTTCGTAAATGGAAAACTAAACGATTTCATCTTTGAAAAAATGGAACTTACTGAAAAAGGAATTGTGGCTTTTATAACTTCAACAGGAACGATGAAAATTACGATTGACGGAATGGATTAATCGTATTTACGATTTACGATTTTGAATTTACGATATAAAAAATCCCGTTGCGATAATCGGAACGGGATTTTTTTATTAAGATACTTTTTCTTTCTTCTTTTGTTTTAATCTATAAACCGCGTAAAAAACACCGGCAACTAGAATATAAGGTATTGCCATTAAATACACAATTCCGTCGTTTACACCTTCTGCAGCGGCTTTATTCGCTTCGTTTTGAAGTGAAGCGCGACACATAGCGCATTGTCCAAAAAAGGAGAAAGGCAAAAGGTAAAAGGCAATAGCAAAAAACAGCGCTTTACTACCAACTTCTAATTTCCAATTTCTAAAATTACTTAACATAATACGGAGAAATCATTACATAAACCACAACACCAGTAACAGCAACATATAACCAAATTGGAAACGTAATCTTGGCAATTTTTTTATGTCTGTCAAAACGTTGTGCTAAAGCTCTCACATAAGTAATTAAAACTAATGGAATGATAATTACTGAAAGGGCAATATG
>JAULXA010000246.1:0-5358 GCA_032118875.1 Flavobacterium sp. | reverse complement strand
GATTCCTGTTTACTATTTGGAGTAGTTTGGGAAAAATGCTTATTGAAAATCAATAAAAAAAAGAAAATGTATTTATAATTTTTCATAATTTAATTCCACATAAAACAAAATTTAACTTGATTCTCATTTTTAAAAATTTACACATGTTTTTCAATAATTAGTTGTAAATCATTAATTTCAAACGGTTTCACTAGAACATCATTAATTCCATTTATAGCCATTTCATTTATAATTTCATTTTTATCGGAAGCTGTTAAAGCAATAATTGGGGTTAAAACACCTAATTCTCTAATTTTTTTAGAAGCATCAACTCCATTTAAAACAGGCATATGGATATCCATCAAAATCAAATCAAACTTGTATTTTTCAACAAATTGAATAGCCTCTAAACCATTCTCGGCAATTTTGCAGATATGTTCACTTTTGTCTAGTAATTTTTTGGTTACCATTTGATTGATCTTATTATCTTCAACAACAAGAATTTTCAAATGTCCTTTATTTTTTTTAGAATTTAGAACTATAGTTTGTTTCAAATCGACTTCCTTATCTGCTTCTACATAAGGGATTTCAACTGTAAAAATAGTCCCAGAATTTATTTCACTTTCAACAAAAATTTCGCCTTTAAACAAATCAACTAATCGTTTTACGATGGACAACCCCAATCCAGTTCCTTTATATTGCTCATTTAAATTGACATCGACTTGAACAAATTTATCGAAAATTTTATCTAAGTATTCTTCAGGGATTCCGATCCCATTATCTTGAATTTGAATTTTAATTTTAGGAAAAGTATCATCTTCTAAAAGTTGCAATTTAATGGAAACCAACCCTTTTTTTGTAAACTTTAAAGAATTACTAATTAAGTTAATAAGAATTTGAGAGAATCGCGTTAAATCAGTTTTTATAAATTGAGGAACAGCATCAGAAACTTCAATCTCTAATTCATTTTTGTTCGATTTGGCAATAATTTCTAATGATTCTCTAATAACGGATATTTCTTTTCTAATTTCTACATTTTCATAAATCAATTCAAATTTCGTATCTTCAATTCTGTATACATTAAGAACGTCATTAATTAAGGATAACAAATAATTTGAAGAAAACTTTAAGGCTTTAAAATATTTATCTTTTTTTAATTCTACATGTTCAGATTCTATAATATCTGCCATACCAATTACTCCATATAATGGCGTTCTTAGTTCATGACTCACATTAGATAAAAATTGTGATTTCAACAAAGACGCTTCTTCAGATTTAATTTTAGCAATTTTAAGATCTTCGTTACTTTTTAATAGTAATTTGTTTGTCTCCGTTTTAAATTTATTTAATTTTAGCTGATTATATAAAAAGAATAAACAAGCTAAAAATATAATACAAATTAAAATTATGAAAACTTTATTGTTAGCTAATTTTTGCTCTTGAATTTTCTTTTCAGCTTCTACTTTTACTAATTCTCTTTTTACTTCTTCTTTTTCAATTTCTTGGGATAATATTTTAATATTATCGCTTTTCTCAGCGTCAAATAGTTTTTGCTTCAAAGAATCGGATTTCATTAAATAATTGTATGCTTTTTTATACGAATTATTTTTTTTATAGAAATCCGATAAGGTTTTATAAATTTCTACTTCATTTGTTTTTAAGAAATTAGGATGATTTTGTTGGCAAATTTTTTCGGCAATTAAATAATATTTTTCTGCTAAAAAATACTCGTTTTTTGCATCATAATACCCACCCGTTAAACTATTATAGAAAAAACTAGCTTCATATTCTTTATCAAATTTTATTAAAATAGGTTCCACTTGGGTTAAAAAATATTTTGCTTTATTTAATTCTTTGATTTCAATAAAAGTATTGGCTAAATTTAAAGAATTATACATGTATTCTACTTCATTTACTTTTTTTGAATATTCAACTGCTTTCAAATAATATTCAATTCCTTTTTTGGTGTCTTTTTTATTGTAAGAGTATAAATTACCTAAATTATTATAAATCCAACTTAGTATAGTGTCGTTTTTTTCTTTTTGAGCAAAAAGCAGTCCTTTTTTATAATATAAATCAGCATTTTTATAATCTTTAGAAGTCGAAAAATTTAAACCTATTAGATTATAAATTCTTGCTGAATAACTATCTAAATTGTTTTCTAAAGCCAAATTAAGCGCTTTTTTGGCTGTAACTAAAGATTTATCATTTTGTCCAGAATTCAAATATTTACCTGTTTCTGTTAATAGTTTTTCAATTTCTTTTTCAGCAATTGTAGCTTTCTGTGAAAAAACAGATACGCTAAAAAATAATAAAAAAACTAAGAAAAAGTAATTTTTACATATGGAGTAATATGAACTAGAATTTATATTACACATGTTTTTCAATAATTAGTTGTAAATCATTAATTTCAAAAGGTTTCACTAGAACATCGTTAATTCCATTTATAGCCATTTCATTTATGATTTCATTTTTATCGGAAGCTGTTAAAGCAATAATTGGGGTTAAAACACCTAATTCTCTGATTTTTTTAGAAGCATCAAATCCATTTAAAACTGGCATATGAATATCCATTAAAATTAAATCAAACTTATGTTTTTTGACCAATTCTATGGCTTTTAAACCATTTTCAGCAATTTTGCAGGTATGTTCACTTTTGTCTAATAATTTTTTGGTTACCATTTGATTGATCTTATTATCTTCTACAATAAGAATTTTTAAATGTTTTTTATTATTATTTGTATTTACACTTGAATTTTGTTTTAATAAAACTTCCTTATCGGCTTCTATATAAGGTATTTTGACTGTAAAAATAGTTCCTTCATTTATTTTACTTTTAACCGTAATTTCTCCTTTAAACAAATCAACTAATCGTTTTACGATGGACAATCCCAATCCAGTTCCTTTATATTGCTCATTTAAATTGACATCAACTTGAACGAATTTTTCGAAAATTTTGTCTAAATATTCTTCTGGAATTCCGATTCCGTTATCTTCAATTTGAATTTGAATTTTTTGAACACCATTTTCTTCTATAAGTTGTAATTTAATCGAAACAATTCCCTTTTTTGTAAACTTTAACGAGTTGCTAATTAAGTTGATAAGAATCTGAGAAAAGCGTGTTAAATCTGTTTTTATAAATTGAGGGACATTGTCTGAAACGTCAATATTCAATTCGTTTTTATTCGATTTTGCTATAATTCCTAATGATTCTCGAATTACAGAAATTTCTTTTCTAATTTCTACATTATCATAAATTAATTCAAACTTTGTATCTTCAATTTTATAGACATTTAAAACATCATTTATCAATGACAATAAGTAATTAGAAGAGAATTTTAAGGCGTTAAAATATTTGTTTTTCTTTAGCTCAACATGTTCAGATTCGATAATATCAGCCATTCCAATCACACCATACAAAGGTGTTCTAAGTTCATGACTCACATTGGATAAAAATTGAGCTTTCAATAAGGAAGCTTCTTCAGATTTTATGTTGGCAATTTTTAATTGTTCATTAGAATCGAAGAGTTTTTTATTTAATTTTCTATAATCTAAATAATTTTTAAACATATAAATTAAAAAGATCAGAAGAATACCGGCAAAAAACAAAGTCATTTTTAATATTTTGTTAGAAGCTAATATTTTTTGCTCCTGTACTTTTTTCTCAGATTCACTTTTCTGAATTTTACTATTCATTTCAATAACTTCTATAGAAGTACCTGAAAATTTAATCTCTTGATTTCTTTCTTTTATGTACACAACGTCCTGCAGACTATCATGCATTTCTAAAAAATGTAAGGCTTTTGGAACATCATTATGTTTTTTATAAAACGCATACAGTTCATCATACAATTCTAATTCATTGGCTTTTAAGAAATTTTTATCACCAACTTTCAATTTATCTATTACGATTTCATAATTGATTTCCGCATTTTTTTTATCATTCACATTGGAATAATATTTCCCTAATAAGGAATGGTATGTTACAAGAATTTCAAAGTCTTTAGAATCTTTTGCTATGGCATAAATTCTATCCAAATATACTTTAGCCGTTTTAAAATCACCCAATTGCATGTTGGCATCGGCAATATTAACTTCTGCATAAGCTATATCCGTTTTTACTCCATTTTGTTTGGAATATTCGTAGCATTTTCTGTAGTATTTTAGTCCTGTTTTTGGGTCATTCAATCTGAAAAAATAAACATTTCCAAGATTGTTATGCAAGAAATCTAATTGTTGAATATCGTTTGCGATATAGGCATTATCAATTCCTCTTTCGTAGTAATAAATGGCTTTTTTTAAATCTGAAAATTCCTCGTAATTCAATCCAATTATATTGTAGGCTTTTGCAGCAAAACTATAATCGTCAGTTTTTAAAGCATATTGAAGAACCTTTTGTGAATTTTCTAAAGACGATTTACAATTCAAATTATTTAAATCATTAATTGCCTTTTTCAAAGTCACTTTTGCCTCAACCCTATTGTTTACGACAAGTTGAGCAAAATTAAATTTTGGGAATAAGAGAAAAAAAAAGAGTATAAAATATAGCGTTGCTTTCATTTTATGTGTTGAGAATTGTAAAAATAAAAAAATCCTGATATAAATCAGGATTTTTGCTATAAATTATTTACATATTATCGAATTAACTTCTTGTATTTGATACGAGTAGGTGTTACATCCTTACCTAATCGTTTGCGTTTGTTCTCTTCGTATTCTGTAAAACTTCCTTCGAAACTATATACTTGTGAATCCCCTTCGAAAGCTAAGATATGTGTACAAACTCTATCTAAGAACCATCTGTCGTGAGAAATAATAACCGCACAACCTGCAAAATTCTCTAACCCTTCTTCCAAAGCACGTAATGTGTTGATATCTAAGTCATTGGTCGGCTCATCTAAAAGTAGTACGTTTCCTTCTTCTTTTAAAGTCATAGCTAAGTGCAATCTGTTTCTTTCACCACCTGATAAAGTCGACACTTTTTTGTTTTGGTCACTTCCACCAAAGTTGAAACGAGATAAATACGCTCTAGAATTTACTTGACGTCCACCCATCATAATCAATTCTTGACCATCACAGAAATTTTCCCACAATGTTTTGTTTACATCAATGTTTGAGTGCGATTGATCTACATAAGCGATTTTCACCGTATCACCAACTTCAAAACTTCCTGAATCCGCTTGTTGTTCGCCCATAATCATTTTGAAAATAGTAGATTTACCAGCACCATTTGGTCCAATAATTCCAACAATTCCAGCTTGTGGTAAAACGAAATTTAAATCGTCATATAATAATTTATCGCCAAATGCTTTCGATACATGTTTAGCTTCAATTACATTTGTTCCTAAACGTGGTCCATTAGGAATGTAAATCTCTAATTTC
>JAULXA010000245.1:0-1960 GCA_032118875.1 Flavobacterium sp. | reverse complement strand
CAATTAGCTTTTTTACAATCGGCGCTTTTTCGGGAATTCCTGGACTTTTCATTACTACATCGGCATTCAGAATTAATTCTTCTGTGTGCTTTTCATCTTCCCAAGCGATTCCATTAATGGTAAGAACTTCTTTGTAATTTTCTTTTATTTTTCCAAAATCCGACACAAAAACATCATAACCTTTTTTCTTTCCTAAGATGGCGGTTCCTACTCCACTTTCGCCTCCGCCTAAAACTACCAGTCGCATCTTATCTTAATTTTAAAGAAACAAGTGAGAAAATCGCTAATAGAATTCCGACAATCCAAAAGCGTGTTACAATTCTACTTTCGTGATAGCCTTTTTTCTGATAATGGTGGTGCAATGGTGACATTAGGAAAATTCGTCTTCCTTCACCAAATTTCTTTTTAGTGTATTTAAAATAACTCACCTGAATTATTACTGATAAATTTTCGGCTAAGAAAATTCCGCAAACTACAGGTATCATTAATTCTTTACGAATAGCAATTGCAATTACAGCGATAATACCACCAATAGTTAAACTTCCCGTATCACCCATAAATACTGAAGCTGGATAAGCGTTGTACCAAAGAAATCCAACCAAAGCTCCAACGAATGCTGCGATGTAAACCGTCATTTCACCTGAATTTGGAATATACATGATGTTCAAGTAATCGGAGAAAATGATATTACCTGATACAAAAGTGAACAAACCGAGTGTCAGTACCGAAATAGCGGAAGTTCCTGCGGCTAAACCGTCAATACCATCCGTAAGATTGGCGCCGTTTGAAACTGCTGTGATGATTAAAATTACCATTGGAATAAAAATCAACCAAGCGTAATCTTTGTAATCATCGCCCATGAACGATAACACTTCTGCGTAATCAAATTCGTTATTTTTTAAAAATGGAATAGTGGTTGCTGTCGATTTTTCTTCTAAATCAGCAGGTTTGATGTTGTTTTCGATTTTTACTCTTGAAGTTAAAGTATCTTTTCTAACGGTTACATCTGGACTAAAATACAAAACGGTTCCTACAATTAAACCTAATCCAACTTGCCCAATTACTTTAAAAATTCCTTTTAAACCTTGTTTATCTTTCTTGAAAATTTTAATGTAATCATCAATAAAACCAATGACTCCCATCCAAATTGTAGTTACAATCAATAAAATGATGTAAATGTTATTCAACTTAGCCAATAACAAAACTGGAATTAAAGTCGCCAAAATGATGATGATTCCACCCATTGTTGGTGTTCCTGCTTTTGCAGTTTGCCCTTCTAAACCAAGTTCACGAACCGTTTCACCCACTTGTTGGTTTCTCAAATAGTTGATGATTTTTTTTCCGTAAATCGTAGCAATTAACAACGACAAAATAAAAGCTAATGCCGAGCGAAAAGTAATATATTGAAAAACTCCTGCTCCAGGAACATCAAAGGCTTTGTCTAAGTATTGAAAGATGTAGTATAACATATTGTTTGCTTAGTTTTAAAGGTTAATTGTTGGCTTTTATTTGTTTAATTGTTGTAATAATTCAGTTACTATTTGTAAATCGTCAAAATCGTGACGGACTCCGTTTATTTCTTGATAGGTTTCATGACCTTTTCCAGCGATAAGAATAATATCGTTAGGATTTGCCAATTGACAAGCGGTTTTAATGGCTTGTTTTCTATCTAAAATGGAAACAGTTTTCTTGAAATTTTGAGGTTCTACTCCTTTTTCCATTTCTTCGATAATCGTTTCTGGATTTTCGGTTCTTGGATTATCTGACGTAAAAATGGCTTTATCACTCATTGATGAAGCAATGTGAGCCATAATTGGTCTTTTTGTTTTATCTCTATCGCCACCACAACCTACAACTGTAATCAATTGTTCGTTTTTTGTACGAATATCTTCAATCGTTTTTAATACATTTTCCAATGCATCAGGTGTGTGAGCATAATCTACAATTGCAGTGATTTTTG
>JAULXA010000244.1:0-12919 GCA_032118875.1 Flavobacterium sp. | reverse complement strand
GAAATTAAAATCGTTTATTTCGGATCAAGTGGATTTCGCAAGAGAAAACGGATTTGTAGAAACGATTTCGGGCAGAAGACGTTATTTAAAAGACATTAACTCTGCGAATGCAATTGTTCGTGGTGGAGCAGAAAGAAATGCCGTAAACGCGCCGATTCAAGGTTCTGCTGCCGATATTATTAAAATTGCGATGATTAACATTCATAAAAAGTTAAAAACGGAAAAATGGCAATCTAAAATGTTATTGCAAGTACATGATGAATTGGTTTTTGATGTACATAACAGCGAATTAGAGAAAATTCAACCGATGATAAAACACGAAATGGAAAGTGCTTTTAAAATGATTGTTCCTTTAGAGGTAGAAATCGGAATGGGTAAAAACTGGTTAGAAGCACATTAAAAAAGTAATCTGTATTCAGCTAGCCAATTCTTAAAAACAAAAAACCCTTCTTAAAATTAAGAAGGGTTTTTTTATTTGTTTTATATTATTCTTTTAGAATTTATTGACCAACAACTTTTACATTATCAATCTCCCAAGTTCTAGAAGCTGTTGTAGTTGAAGTATATTTAAACGCAACACGGAAGTTAGTATTTCCTGAGTAAGTAGAAACATCTAAAGGTCCAGACGCTGTCCAAACATACGATCCCGTATTTAAGTCTAAAGTATATCCAGACAATGGAACCCATGTTGCAGTAGATGGCGCACCTGAAGTATAATTAGTTGAAACAAAAACTTCAATTAAATTACCAGCAAATCTACTTGCATTATCAAAAGTAAGAGTTGCTGAAGTAACTGCAGATAAATTAATAGCTGGAGAAATTAACCAATCTTCATTAGTATTATTTGTACTACTTGCAAAACCAGTCATAAGTGCACATGAACCTGGATTACCAAAAGTTGTATTTAAACTCCAAACTTGAGCTCCAGTTACACTTTGTTTTGACCAGCTTCCAAAGTTAGAAGTAAATGTTTCTTCAAACAAAGGAACTACTCTAGGATTAGTTAACATTACATCATTTTCTGTACGAATCATAAACTGAAAATCATTATTGTATCTTGTAAGAACTCCTCTTACTTTACCATTTCCTGAAGGAATTGATTTTGAAGCAAAAGTAGCAAATTCACTTACTCTCACTACAATAGAAGCTCCACTCGCGTCTTTTAAGACGTGATTAGTTGCACCACCAATGTTGTTTAATGTTTTATCAAAATATTTTTTACCTAATGATTCATTAGCAAATTGAACCGCATCAAACTCTACTAATTTATTTAAGTTCGCATTATTTTTTGCAGCTGTAATTGTCATCTGATTTACCAAAGTATTTTCATTCACTTTAGTACAAGAACGTGTTAAGGTATTTTCATATTCAACACCAGAAACTCTTCCTACTTGAGTATTATTATACAGAGAACCAATTTCTAATGAATAAGTTTGAGAATTGTTCGCATAGTATCTTCTGTTTAAGTTAATAAACACTTTTCTACCAGGTTCGTATTTAGTGTATAAATTGTAAGCATCAATTGGCATACTAAATCCTTTTGTTCCATCAATTGAAACCAAAGACATAGATTTGTAGAAATTTCCACCTTCATCACTTGATGTAACATAGGCTTCAATTATAGAATCAGTATCTGAATCCCATTGTTGAGCCGTACTGTTTGCAACAGCCGCAACATCTAGTATAGATTTTGTAGCTATTAAATCTTTACATTCACCTGATAAATCTGGCGTATTGTAATTGTCTGAATTTACACACCCAATAAAAGTTGTAAATAAAGCTGCCGATAAAATTATTTTTATATTTTTCATAGCAATTAATTTTTAGTAATCTTAACATTATCTAATTGGCAAGTTGTAGTAATTCCGCCTGTTTTGCTTCCTGTATATTTAAAAGCAATTCTAACATTATCACTATTATAATTGCTAACATCAATATTCCCGCTATTAACAATTACATCATCCGCAGTTGGAGTTGTAAAAGTTAAAGGTGTCCATGTTGCTGTTGAAATTCCAGCAGTAGTACCATCATAGTTTGTTGAAATAAAGGCAGTCATTGGATATCCATTTGCAAACCTTGTTTTAGTAGTAAAAGAAAGAACTTCACCTGTACTGCTATTTAAATCGATTGCTGGAGTAATTAACCAAGCAACATCATTAGTTCCTGCAGCAGAATAAAACGAAGAAAATTCAGCATAAATATCGCCACTGAAAGTTCTTGCATGCCATAAACGAGTTGCTGTTGCATTATAGTTTACCCATCCTGTTAAAGCAATTGGCACTTCAACAGAACCACTTCCTGTAGTACTAGTTGAAAAACCCTCATTAAATGCGTATTTAAACACTGTTGGAATATCTGTTTCAGCTACATCACAACTTAGAAAAGATCCAAGAGTAATAATAGCAAACGTAATTTTTAAAAATATATTTTTCATAGTCAATTTAATTAGAAGTTAACGTATAAATTTACGAAATAAGTTCTTCCGTATCCATAAAAATATTTAGATCCGAAAGATGGTGTTCCATTCGCATTATCAGCTTGCTGATCTGGGAACGTTGCTTTTCTTGATTGTTCGAAACCTCCAGTTTTGTATGTTGTATCTAAAACATTGTTTACAGATGCAAAGAAACCAATTGTTGTTCCGTCTACTCTCCAAGATTTTCCACCTGTAACGTTTAATAAATTAAACTCAGCAAATTTTTCTTGTTTTAAAGCGGCTCTTACTGTTTCTTCAGTTGCTCCAGTGTAATTGTCACCAGTTGCTCCGTCAATACTAAAATTATCTGTTCTTAAAATATTAGAAACATCTAAATAAGAATCTGCTAAATAGTTAATATTTGCACCAATCCACCAGAAATGTGGATCTCTATATTCTAAACCGAATGAAGCAGCCGTTTGTGGCATACCTGGTAATCTATAATTTTTTAAGTACGCTTTACCAAAGTCAACCACAGGTTGAGGATTTGATAAAGAAGCTTGTCCATCATCATTAACTTTTAAATTTGGGTTGTTTCCATATAAGTATTGACCGTATGAAGCAGCAGCAGTAGCTTTAATTGTAGAAGTAATTTGATACTCTAAACCTAATTCAGCTCCGAAGTTTTTCTTTTCAACATTTGTTAAGATTTCAGAAATAAATGCATCTTCATCTCCAGCTTCTGTATCTTCACCTACACCTTCAGCGTAGAAGAAAGAAATTTCAGTAGCTTTTTTCACATTAGAAGCAAAACCTGTTAAACGTGCTTTAAATTTAGGCATTCTCACAATGTAAGAAGCATCTAAACTTGTAACTTGTTCGCTCTCTAATTCTGGAGTAATGTTATTATTGATACGCGCATTAGCAAAAGTATTTCTCATGTTTGGTGCTTTTGTCATGTAAGCTCCATTGAAATCTAATAAATGCTGACCTGTAATTTTATAAGTAAATCCTCCTTTGAAACCGAAGTTCTCAAAAATTTGTTTTCCGCTTTTTCCAAAAGAGTTGTTAGCATAAATTCCATTTCTGTATAAACCTTCTCTTTCATATTGACTTCTAGAGAATGATTGTGCTAAATAGAAATCTGTTTTCTTGTAAGAAAATTTAAATTGAGTAAAGGCATCCATAACAATAGCATTTAAATTATAGTTATACCCGTAAGTATCCCCTACTTTAATTTGTCTGTTTGGATTATTTAAATCAGATTGTGTTTGATCACCTTGATAGAAAGGATCTACATCAGAAAAATATTGTCCACCTAATAAATCCAACATGTTTTGGAAATTATGAGATTTTAATTTTTTGAAACTCGCTCCAGCGTTTAATTTAATATTATCTGATAAATCAGAGAATAAAATTGAATTTGCAGAAATTTGTTTATCATCTGTTCTGTCTTCATATAAAGCATACACACTTCTACCAGCATCTGCACTGTTTTGATTTGCTATATACATAGCATTCCAGTTAATTTGACTGTTATTTAAGAAATAAGATTCAGCAGCTATTGCTCCTGCATCATCACCTAAATTAGTAAAATAACTTGGCAAATTTTTGTAGTATGTTGGATCTGGGTTATTTCCACCTTGGTAATCTAATCTACTGTTTCCAATAGAACCCGTTTGATATGCAACATTTGTATTTAATGTTGTTTTTTCAGACATTTTCCAATAATGGCTTAACATTAAGATCGGCTCTTCTACATCTTTATCTCTAGAATTACGTTTTTTACCGTTTTGATATCCCCAATAAGAGTTATATTTAATTCCTTTTAAAGCATTCACCTCATTTGTGTTAGGAGAAGATTTTCCTCTACTATTTTGAGCATAAATACTTGTGAAGTTTAAACTATGATTTTTGTTAAATCTTTTTTCAACGCTTACGAAAAATGAGTTTGCCGCATAATCAGAACCTGTAAAATAACCTTCTTGTGCCCATCTTCTTGAACCAGAAACGCTATACGCCCAACCATTATCCATTAAACCAGAGTTATGAGTAATCATAGATCTCCAAGAATAGTTCGTGTTTGTACCAGATTGAGAAATTCTTGTTCCTTTTCTGTATAAAGACGCTCTAGTATTAATTTCTTGAGTTCCTAAAATTCCACCAAAAGTATAATCTGATGGCGAAGAACCTAAAGTAAATTCTTGATTTCTAGTGGCATCATTCAAACCACCCCAGTTACTCCATTGTGGTCTTCCGTCATAGATTTTATTCATAGTGATACCATTAATCATAGTAACTCCATATTCATTATCTAAACCTCTCATTCTAAAACGAGCTTGCCCCCAGTTGAAAGCAGCCGCTTGTTGATAAGCATCTCTTGAAGATTGTAATAATCCTGCTGTACTTTCAGAACCACTATTGTCATCACCTAAATCGTTTTCAGTAATAGTTACTAAACTTAATTGTTGTTCTGATGTAATATCCTCTTCCAAAAACATTAATCCAACATCTAAAGTTTGTCCTGCAACTACTTCAATTGCGAAGTTTTGTGTGTTATACCCATCTACCGAAACAACCAAAATTTGATCTCCAGCTGAAATACCTTTAATTAAGAATTCTCCTAATTGGTTGGTAATTACAAATTGTTCGTTAGACTGAATAGTAACCTTTACGCTACCCAATGGGTTTTGCGATTTAGAATCAACTACTTTTCCTTTAACAGTTGATTGATTTTGAGCCATTACAAAAATGACCTGAAATAAAAATAAAATACTTAATGCAAGTTTTTTCATACTTAATTATAAATTAATACTTTAACTAACATTTAATTTACAAAAACTAAATGCGGGCAAATGTACAACATTTAATAATATTATTTACCTTTGGCATCGATTTTGCTTTAATATTTAATCATAATTTAACCTTAGACATGAAAATTAAACCATTTTACAGCACTGTAGCAGTTCTTTTGTTTGTAGCAACAAGTTTTGCACAAGAGAAAAAAAACTACATGGTTAACACAATAGCTTTCTATAATTTAGAAAACTTATTTGACACTATTAATGACCCTACAATAAACGATGAGGATTTTATTTATACTCCAGTAGATTATAAAGATAAATTACAAAAATTAGAAAGAGTAATTTCTCAAATTGGAACAAGCGCAGAACAAAAAAATTCTCCAGTTGTATTAGGTGTGGCAGAAATTGAAAACAGACGTGTTTTGGAAGATTTATGCAAACAACCTTTATTAGCAGCAAAAGGATATGCAGTAATTCATTTTGATTCTCCTGACAGAAGAGGAATTGACACAGGATTTTTATACCAAAAAGGGCATTTTACTCCAACAAGTTATAAAAATTATCCTTTAATTGTAACCGAAGATCTTACTGACAAAAAAGCAAAAGACAAAGAAAAAGTTGAAGATACTGATGATAATGTTGTAGATACAAAAACAAAAAGAATCTATACTCGTGATCAAATTTTAATGACAGGTTTATTAGACGGTGAAGAAATGCACTTTATTGTAAGTCACTGGCCTTCTCGTAGAGGTGGTGAAAAAAGAAGTAGCCCGTTACGTGAAGCTGCTGCTGCATTAAATAAAAAAATCATCGATTCGTTACAAACAATAAACCCAAATGCTAAAATTTTTACAATGGGTGACTTAAATGATGGTCCTTTTAATAAAAGTGTCAAACAAGTTTTAGGCGCTAAAGGTGACGAAAAAGAAGTACAACCATTAGGTTTATACAATCCTGCAGAAAAATTAATGAACAAAGGAATTGGAACGTTAGCGTTCAGAGATTCTTGGGATTTTTTCGATCAAATTATTATTTCAGAGTCTTTATTAAGTAAAAATAAATTATACGCAACTTGGAAATATTGGAAAGCCGGAGTTTATAACGCACCATTTATGATTCAACAAACCGGACAATACAAAGGGTACGCTTTAAGAAACGGTGCAACTGGACCAGGATATTCAGATCACTTTCCTTCTTATATTTACTTATTAAAAGAAAAGAAATAAAATTTAAATAATATACACAAACCGTCTCAACAAAATTGGGGCGGTTTTTTATTTTTTGCCTGTTTCAAAAAATCGGTGTAAATTCGTTTAACATATTAATTTCTACAACATGTCAATAGCCAAACCTTTCAACCTAAATAAATGGATAGAAGAAAATCGTCATCTTTTAGTTCCGCCAGTAGCCAATAAAAATTTATATGTTGATTCTGGCGACTATATTGTTATGATTGTCGCTGGACCGAATGCGCGAAAAGACTATCATTACAATGAAACAGAAGAATTGTTTTATCAATTAGAAGGAGAAATAACGGTTTACGTTCAAGAAAACGGCAAAAAGAAAGCGATGCATCTTTCGGCTGGAGATATGTTTTTATTACCAGGAAAAACACCACATTCGCCAAACAGATCGGAAAACTCTATCGGCTTAGTGATTGAAAGAAAGAGAACAGAAGGCAAAGACGGTTTGCTTTGGTTTTGTGACACTTGCAACCACAAACTTCATGAAGTTTATTTCGACTTAAAAGACATCGAAAAAGATTTCTTAAGTCATTTCAATGATTTTTATTCGTCCGAAGAGAAAAGAACGTGTGACAAATGTGGAACTGTAATGGAAACCAATCCGAAATTTGTGAAATAAAATTTTCTTTATTCTATTCTCTATAATCTATACTCTATTTTCTAAAATCAATTTATTACCTTTGCATAATTATAACAAAAACACATAATAAAGTTACATATGTCAACAATAGCATCACAATTCGGAATGCAAGAAGCATTACAAGCATTAGGAATTAAAGAAGTAAACGACGGAACTTCAACAGGTTCAAACAGTTTTTCTTCAGGAGAAATTATCGAAAGTTACTCACCAGTTGATGGTCAATTAATCGGTAAAGTTAAAACAACAACTGCAGCAGATTACGAAAAAGTGATGCAAAGTGCAACAGAAGCATTCAAAATGTTTCGCGCTATGCCAGCACCTCAACGTGGAGAAATTGTGCGTCAGTTTGGAAATAAATTAAGAGAATTGAAAGAACCTCTTGGGAAATTAGTTTCTTACGAAATGGGGAAATCTTTACAAGAAGGATACGGTGAAGTTCAAGAAATGATTGACATTTGCGATTTCGCAGTAGGTTTATCTCGTCAATTAAACGGACAAACGATTCCATCTGAACGTCCTGGACACGTAATGAGAGAACAATGGCATTCCATTGGTGTTGTTGGTATTATTTCTGCCTTCAACTTTCCTGTAGCCGTTTGGGCTTGGAATACGGCTTTAGCATGGATTTGTGGAGACGTTTGTGTATGGAAAGGTTCTGAAAAAGCACCAATTTGTACGATCGCTTGTCAAAATATTATTGCTGATGTATTAAAAGCAAATAATTTACCAGAAGGAATTTCTTGTATTATTAATGGAGATTACAAAGTAGGTGAAATGATGACTACTGACGTAAGAATTCCATTAGTATCTGCAACAGGTTCTACAAGAATGGGAAGAATTGTTGGTGCAACTGTAGCACAACGTTTCGGAAAATCATTATTAGAATTAGGTGGAAACAACGCAATTATCATTACTCCAACTGCTGATTTAAAAGTAGTAGTTCCTGGAGCGGTTTTCGGAGCGGTTGGAACAGCTGGACAAAGATGTACTTCTACTCGTAGATTAATCATTCATGAATCAGTTTACGATAAAGTAAGAGATGCGATTGTTGGTGCTTACGGACAATTAACAATTGGAAATCCATTAGATCAAAAAAATCATATCGGTCCACTTATTGATACTGATGCAGTAAACACGTATTTAGCAGCTATTGAAAAAGCTAAAGCTGAAGGTGGAAAAGTATTAGTTGAAGGTGGCGTTTTATCTGGAGAAGGTTACGAATCTGGATGTTACGTGAAACCAGCAATTATTGAAGCTGAGAATCATTTTGAAATTGTTCAACACGAAACATTTGCTCCAATTTTATATTTAATGAAATATGAAGGTGAAGTAGAAAACGCGATTGACAAACAAAATGGTGTGGCGCAAGGTTTATCTTCTGCAATTATGACAAACAGCATGAAAGAAGCTGAAAAATTCTTATCATTTGCAGGTTCTGACTGTGGAATTGCTAACGTAAACATCGGAACTTCTGGTGCTGAAATTGGTGGTGCTTTCGGTGGAGAAAAAGAAACTGGTGGTGGAAGAGAATCTGGTTCAGATGCTTGGAAAGTTTACATGAGAAGACAAACGAACACAGTTAACTACTCTGATCAATTACCTTTAGCACAAGGAATTAAATTTGATTTGTAATAAATAGTTATCCTGCAAGGTTTCCAAAACCTTGTAGGATTTTATATTATACCTACAAGGTCAAAAAAAGACCTTTCAGGAAATAGAAAAACCCTGCAAACATTGTATTTGCAGGGTTTTTTGATTATTTCAATTTTGTCATGCTGAACTTGTTTCAGCATCTAAAATTATTTCGTCTTCTTCACGTATTGCGTTAAAATAAAAATATGTTGGTTTTCTACTCTACCTTCTATAAGATTTGCGTCATCCCAAACTACTTTAATATTATGTACAGCTGCACCACGTTTTGCGGTAAAAGTCGCACCTTTTACATCTAAATCTTTTATTAAAACTACAGAATCACCGTCTTGTAAAATATTTCCGTTAGAATCTTTATGGATGATTTTTCCTTCTTCATCTTCATCTTCGCCAGTTGCTTTTGCCCATTCTAAAGCATCTTCGTCTAAATACATCATTTCTAACATATCGTTGTTTTTTAAACGCGCGTGCATTCTCCAAGAAACAATTTGTACAGGTAAATTTTCATTCCACATACTATCAGACAAACCTCTCCAATCGTTGGCATTCATCAACTCTTTGTTTTCAATTTGATCTCTTAATTGTTTAGTAATTAAAATACAGTTTTCAGGAATGGCTTCTGTTTTTGGTTCAACGATGTAAACCACTAAGTTTTCATCACTTCCACTAATTTCACAAACGCTTCCACTTCTGTCTTTTAATCTTTTTTCAGTAACTATGCTCATGTCTTATAAATTGAATGTTGCTCCAACTTGGAACACAAATTGATTGTTATAATGTCCAAAAACACCAGGAGTTGAATCATATTCCGCAATTGGCACACTCATTTCTGAATATACTCCAAAACCATCTGTAAAGAAATATCTAAATCCTAAATGCCCACCGAAATTTCTGGTTCCTAAATTTAAACCTGGATAAATATCCATATTATCTTCTAAACCAATAACGCTTCCTAAGTTCGCATTAAAACGAACTTTAATATCTGCACGATCTGCAAATTCTGGTTTAAATTCTTCACCTAAAACAGTGACTTTATCTGCACTAAGCATATAACTTGCCGAAAATCCGAATGACATATTTTCTCCAATTCCGTAATCGTTAGTTAAAACAATCCCAGTTCCACCATCTTGAATGGTAGCACCAATTTGCAATTTTAAATCTTGTTTGCCTTTGTAGGCTTGCGCGTTGGCTAATAATCCCAATCCTAGGAATGTAATACATACTAATTTTTTCATCTTTCTATGATTTAAATTGGTTGCAAAAATAACGAAAATTAACATTTTTTAAGGCAAAGCCGTAATAAAAATTAAACGTACAAATTTAAATTTGTAACACTGTTTAATACATAAACTTTTGTTAAAAAACAATTTATAAAAAAAACCAACTTAAATTAATTAACTATGAAAAAAATTGTTCTTTTATCCGGAATTATTATGGCCACATTAATATCTTGTTCTACAGATGATAGCCAAACTTTTGATCAAAATGTAAAGAAACCCATTTCGAACAAAGAAAAAGAATATGCTTCAGATTTTAGTTTAATCGCCAGAGACTCAATTATTCCCGAAAACACTACTAACACAGAATCAGAACCAATTAAGCCTAAAAAAGATTAAAACTCCATTTTAAACAATTAAAACATTAAATTTGTACATATATCGGTTTAATGAAAATAAAAAAAATACTTTTTATTCTATTTACTTGTATCTTATTTTTTGGCTGTGAAAAATCCACAGAAAAAAACGAGATAGAATTATATAATAAAATAGATACACTGTTAGTAAAAGCTAATAACGATTTACTTGATAAAAAATTGCGTTTAATTTTTACTGACAGTGTTTATTCACTTTTAAAAGGCATCAAATCAGACAGTCTATACAAACACTATGAATTTAAAGTTGCCAATAGATACTATAATTTGAATTTGTTTGAAAAATACAAAAACACCACGTTACGAATTCAAAAAAAAGCAATTGCAAATTATGACACCGTAACACAAGCGAAATGTGATTATAATTTAGGCGGTTATTATTATGAAAAATACAATCTTGATAGCTGTTTTTATTATTACAATAGAGCAAGAAACTTAACAAGTTCGATAAATGACATAAAGCTCAAAGTTGAAATATACAAAGATTTAGGCCGTGTATTGTTCTATCAAAATCAATTTTTAGAATCACAAAAGAACATTTATATTGCCTTAAAAAATGCTAAAAAAATAAAAAATAACGAATATATTTTTGAATGTTATTCACTTTTTGGATTGTCTGAATTAGGCATGAAAAATTATAACAAAGCTTTAGAATACTTTAATTTAGGAAAAAAATCGTTAGAAAATTTAAAACGAAATACGTATTATCCTGTCTTTAATGCACAAAATCATATCAATTTTTGTGCGGTTTATAGAAAAAAGAAAGATTACGAAAACCTATATTATTATTCACAAAAAGGGCTTTCCATTAAAAATTTAAAGTTTTTAGAAATAAGTACGTATTCTTACCTTAAAAACTTTTTTGGTTATGCAAAATTGAAATTAGGTGACACCTCTTCTCTTGAAGAATTCGAAGAAAGCTTAAAAATTGGTGATAGTTTAAATTTTCAACCAATAAAAAACACATCAAATTTACACATAGGCGAATATTATCTTTCGCAAAATGACACTTTAAAAGCGAATTTTTATTTTAAAAAAGTATACAACAGTAATTTAGTAGATGACAAATTAAAAGCACTAGAAAAATTAACTTTAACAGAACCAAAAAACACAAATTATCTTCAAAAAATAGTTTTCTTAAAAGACAGCTTATTTTTAATTGAAAGACAAACTAGAGAAAAATTTGCAAGAATTGAATACGAAACAAACGAAATTATCACGGAAAAAGAAGCGTTCCAGAAAGAAAACGGAATAGTTATTCAACGATTGCGTTCTGTTTCATCCATTGCAATAGTAATCATATTAATCATCCTTTTATTTTATTTCATCAAATCTAGAAACCTAAAAAACAAAGAACTTAAATTCATCCAAGAACAACAAATTGCAAAAGAAGAAATTTATGAATTAATGTTGAACCAACAACATCACATCGAAGAAGGGAAATATTTCGAAAAAAACAGAATTTCTCAGGAATTACACGATGGTATTATGGGCAAATTAGCCGGAATCCGACTCAACTTATTTGTTTTAAAGAAAAAGCAAGACACAGATACTATTCAAAAGTGTTTGCCGTTTATAGATGATATACAAAATGTAGAAATAGAAATTAGAAAAATAGCTCATGATTTAAATCAAAACTTATTTGATGACAACGTTACTTTTATATCTATCGTTGAAAATTTATTTACAATGATTAAAAATCATTCTGATATAGAATTCAATTTACAAGTAGATGAAAGAATTGATTGGGATTTAATAAACAATAACATTAAAATAAATATTTATAGAATCATTCAAGAAACATTACAAAACATCGACAAATACGCTCAGGCTTCAAAAGTTAACCTGAAAATGCATAAAAACAACAACGAAATTCTTATAACCATAACCGACAACGGAATTGGCTTTAATCCAAAAACGAATAAAAAAGGGATTGGTTTAAATAATATGAGAAAACGAATGGAAGAAATTAACGGAAAATTTACCTTAGAAACATCAAAAAATAAAGGGACAAAGATTACCTTACTATTCCAAATATAATTATTATTTCTTACAAAAGAACTACACATGATTTCAAATATTTTATTAGTCGATGATCATCCGGCTATCCTCAATGGATACTTATCCGTTTTAGGTTTTAATGATGAAGGTATTGAACTTTTACCAACATTTTGTTACAATTGCGAAGATGCTTATCATGCGATCACAAAAATTGAAAATGCTAATTTATTCGACTTCATTTTACTAGATCGAAGTTTACCGCCATATCACGAAAAAAACATCAAATCTGGTGAAGATTTAGCTGTTTTAGCAAAGGAACATCAAAGCAAAGCCAAAATTGTTATGCTAACAGCGCATGCGGAAACCTTTATTATTTATGATATTATTCACAAAACCAGACCAAATGGTTTGATCATAAAAAGTGATGCCACAGGTGAAGTTCTTTTAGACGCTTTTCATGATATTATTAACGGTAAAACGTATTATAGCACTACAGTGACTGAAAACATGAAA
>JAULXA010000243.1:0-3130 GCA_032118875.1 Flavobacterium sp. | reverse complement strand
TACGAAAGCCATTTCGCAGTCAATTTGTGTAAATTCTGGTTGTCTATCCGCACGTAAATCTTCATCACGGAAACATTTCACAATTTGGAAATATTTATCCATTCCACCCACCATCAATAATTGCTTGAAAGTTTGTGGCGATTGTGGTAAGGCGTAAAATTGTCCTTCATTCATTCTGCTTGGAACCACGAAATCACGTGCACCTTCTGGAGTAGATTTAATTAAATAGGGTGTTTCTACTTCACAAAAACCTTCGTTAGATAAATAGTTTCTTACTTCTTGCGCCACTTTATGACGGAATAATAAGCTGTTTTTAACGGGATTTCTTCGAATATCTAAATAACGATATTTCATTCGGATGTCTTCACCGCCGTCCGTTTCATCTTCAATAGTGAAAGGAGGAGTTAGAGAATCATTTAAAATGGTAAGTTCAGAAACTAAAATTTCAATATCACCAGTTGGTATGTTTTTGTTTTTAGATTCACGTTCAATAACCGTTCCTTTTACTTGAACTACGAATTCACGACCTAAGGATTTTGCTTTGTCAAAAATGGCTTTATCCGTTCTAGTTTCGTCTAAAATTAATTGCGTAATTCCATATCGGTCACGCAAATCAATCCAAATCATAAATCCTTTATCACGCGTTTTTTGAACCCAACCTGCTAATGTAACTTCCTGATTAATATGTGTGGCGTTAAGTTCGCCACAAGTAAAACTTCTAAACATTGTTTTTTATTTTTTGCAAAAGTATAATAATTTTAAATTTTATTAAGTTTAATGGCTAATAATCTTAACAATTTTTTAGGTAATTCTATTTTTAATTCTTTTATATTTACGCTTTCTATTTTAAAACTCAAAAAATGACACACAACAAAACATTTTTATTATCAGTAATAGCTGGTGTTTTTTCTTTAACAGCAAGCGCTCAAGTTAAATTTTCAGCAAAAATTGCGAACAAACCAACCGATACCATTTATGTAAAATCAAGAGGTTTTAGTCAAATGATTGTCGCGGATAAAAAAGGAAATTTCAATGCTACTTTTAAAGTTACTGATGGTATGTTTAAATTAGAAGTAGAGGAACAATATGCTGATTTATATCTTACAAATACATCAGATATTCAAGTTGCTTTAGATTATAAAGATTTTGATAACACGATTAAATTTAAAGGTAAAGGTGCAAATGAAAATACTTTTTTAGCAGCGGAAACTTTAAAACAAGCGGATCAATCTAAGTTTGAACCAATGATGAAAGCTGAAAATTTAGACGCTTTAAATGCAGAAGTTACTAAATACAAAGAAAGTATTTTTGCTGCAATGCCTCAAGGTTTAGACGCTGGTTTTGTGGCTAAATATAAAGGAGATGTAGAAAACGGGATGAAAGGTATGGTTCAATATTTAGCTGCTGCTTTTGAATTGAAAAAATTAAACGGAACAGCTTCTCCAACATTTAATTATGAAAATCATAAAGGAGGTTTGACTTCATTAGAAAGTTTAAAAGGGAAATATGTGTATATTGATGTTTGGGCAACTTGGTGTGGACCATGTCGTCAGGAAATTCCTTTTTTACAAAAAACAGAAGAAGCGTATCACGGTAAAAATATCGAATTTGTAAGTATTTCTGTTGATGTAATGAAAGACCATGATAAATGGGCAAAATTTGTTACGGATAAAAATTTAGGTGGTATTCAATTATTAGCGGATAAAGATTGGAAGTCAGATTTTGTACAAGGATATAAAATCAACGGAATTCCAAGATTTATCTTAATTAGCCCAGAAGGAAAAATTGTAAACGCTGATGCGCCAAGACCTTCATCACCAGAACTAGTGACTTTATTAGATTCATTAGTAAAATAATATCTTAAAATAAAAGAACTGCTTTTGGGCAGTTTTTTTATGATTATTAACTTTTTTTGTAAAAATTGTTAGCGATAAGTTTTATACTTTTGCAGTGCTAAAAAAATAAAATATAATAGAAATGAAAGTAGCCGTTGTTGGAGCCACTGGAATGGTGGGTGAAGTAATGCTTCAAATATTAAAAGAAAGAAATTTTCCAGTTACGGAATTAATTCCTGTTGCCTCAGAAAAATCTGTGGGTAAAGAAATTGAATTCAACGGAAAAACATATAAAGTAGTTGGTTTACAAACCGCTGTAGATATGAAAGCAGATATTGCTTTGTTTTCTGCAGGTGGTGAAACTTCTTTAGCTTGGGCACCAAAATTTGCTGCAGCTGGAACTACTGTTATTGATAATTCTTCAGCTTGGAGAATGGACGAAACTAAGAAATTAGTCGTTCCAGAAATCAATGCGGACATCTTAACTAAAGACGATAAAATTATTCCAAATGCGAATTGTTCAACGATTCAATTAGTGATGGCTTTAGCACCATTACATAAAAAATATAAAATCAAACGTGTTATTGTTTCTACTTACCAATCTATTACTGGAACGGGTGTAAAAGGTGTGCAACAATTAGAAAACGAATATGCTGGTATTAAAGGTGAAATGGCTTATAAATACCAAATACATAGAAATGCGATTCCACAATGTGATGTTTTTGAAGAAAACGATTATACCAAAGAAGAAATGAAATTGGTTCGTGAAACACAAAAAATATTAAACGATAAAACAATTGGTGTGACAGCAACAGCAGTTAGAATTCCAGTTGTTGGCGGACATAGTGAAGCAGTAAACGTAGAATTTCATAACGATTTTGATGTGAACGAAGTACGTACACTTTTACATAACACACCAGGAATTACAGTTCAAGATAATATTGATACATTTACTTATCCAATGCCATTTTATGCAGAAGGTAAAGATGATGTTTTCGTAGGAAGAATCCGTAGAGATGGAAGTCAACCTAACACGTTAAACATGTGGATTGTTGCTGATAACTTACGTAAAGGTGCAGCTACAAATACAGTACAAATTGCTGAGTATTTAGTAGCGAATCACTTAGTTTAAATTTAGTATTAAAATTTTAATCCGTTTTTCTTAAAAAGAAAAACGGATTTTTTATTTACAATTAGGACATAAACCAGTTATTGTAAAGTTGAACTCTTGTACAATATAATTTTCTGGAATTGTAAAAATTGGAACAACACTTTCCAAGCAAGTAACTGCTAAA
>JAULXA010000242.1:6704-11546 GCA_032118875.1 Flavobacterium sp. | reverse complement strand
AGCTTTATCAAATTCTACATAAAAATTACCAACTAATTTATCACCTTTTAAACCTGTTGAAGCTGGAGTTTGTCCGTTTCCGAATTTCTGCCAAGCCAACATCGATTTACAAATATGAATTCCTCTATCGTTGATGATTTGTGTTTTATATACTTTTTTTCCAGATGCTTTAATGATTTCAGCAACCGAATAACCTAATAAATTATTTCTTACGTGTCCTAAATGCAGAGGTTTGTTCGTATTTGGCGAAGAATATTCCACCATAACCGCTTTTTCACCTTCCGTTGGAGCAACAAAACCGAATTTCTCGATATTTTTTATGCTATTGAAGTATTTTAAATAATATTCATCAGAAATTACAAGATTTAAAAAACCTGCAACCACGTTAAATTTCGCAACCTCAGCTACATTTTCTACTAAATATTCACCGATTTTTGTTCCTATTTCTACAGGATTTCCTTTAATCTGTTTTACCAATGGAAAAACTACCATAGTAATATCGCCTTCAAAATCTTTTTTAGTCGACTGAAATTCAACTCGTTCCATAGAAATCTGAAACAGTTGTTCAACAGCATTTTGAATAGGTACGGAAAGTAATTCTTGTAAAGACATAATCGTTTTTTTAATAGCGTGCAAAGATAGAATTTTTAACGAATTGAAAAGTCGATTTGTAACAAAAATGTACAATTATTGTCTAACATTAAAATCGTAAAAATTATTAGGAAACAATTAACAAAGAATAAACAATTGTTAAATAGTTTTGCACCGTTTTTAAAAATCATCAATCATCAATAATAATCAAAAAAAAATCTAATGAAATTAATTAAAATTTTTAGCATTGTATTGCTATTTGTCGCCACGAATTTAATGGCGCAAGAAACCAAACCAGGCGTTGTTTCTGGAAAAATCATTGACAAAACAACAAATGAGCCAGTTGGATTTTCAACGGTAAGTGTTTTAGATGGAACTAAACCTGTTGCTGGAGTTTCAACTAAAGAAGATGGAAGTTTTGAAATCAGAAACTTAGAATTAAAAAACTTGACATTAAAAGTGAATTTTATTGGATATGTTGATGCATCAAGAGTTATCAATTTATCTGAAGAAAACAAAGAAATTAATTTTGGAAATATTACTTTAGAGGCCAATCCAAATACTATTGAAACGGTTTCTATTGTTAAAGAACGTTCTACAATTGAACAAAAAGCAGACAGAAAAGTAATTACTATTGGAAGAGACTTAATTGCATCAGGAACAACGGCTTCTGAGATTTTCAATAATATTCCAACCGTAAGTATTGATCCTCAAACGAAAGAATTAAGCTTACGTGGAAATAGTAATGTTAGAGTTTTAATTGATGGAAAGCCAACAAATATTGACGCTGGACAATTATTACAACAAATTCCTTCAGCTTCAATAAAACAAGTAGAATTAATTACAAATCCATCTGCAAAATATAATCCAGAAGGAAATAGTGGTATTATTAATATTATTTTAAATAAAAACAGTCAAAAAGGTTTTAATGGAAGCATTACATCTGGGTTAACAGTTGGTGTGACTCCAAAAACGAATCAATCTGTAAACTTGAATTACAAAGTTGGCAAGGTAAATTTCTATACGAATTATGGTTTTAATCATGGAAAAAACAGGAATTTTGGTTTTGTACACAGTGAAAGAGTGGGTTACGAAAACGATCAAAATTTTAAATTTTCAAATGTAAACACCTCACATTTAGTAAAACTTGGTGCAGATTACTATATTAACGACAACAATACTTTATCTTTTTTTACTAATTTAAATTTCTTTGATGGAAAAGGAGATTCTAGAACTTTTTCCGATTATTTAAGTCGACCAGATGAAACTCAAGACAATTGGAATAATAACGGAAACACGACACAAACTTATGATTTAGCTTTCAAACATAATTTCAAGAAAAAAGGAGAAACCATTGATTTTCAAGTAAATCATTCTATTACAGATAATGAGGATTTATCTCATTTTGTAAAAAACGGAAATTACAGTTTGAATGACATTAACGGAAAATCAACATATTCTCAATTTAATATTGATTATGTTAATCCACTTTCAGAAAAAGCAAAATTAGAAATTGGATACGAAAGCAGAATTCAAGCTGGTGAAAACACTTTCAACGATTTACAAACTTCTGAAACTTCATTAAACAAGTTTGATTACAACAGAAACATTCACGCTATTTACACCAATTACAGTAAGACTTTTGGAAAATTTAGCGCACAAGTTGGAGCCAGAGCTGAATTATACAACCTATATGCACATCCAGTAAAAGAATCAACTGATCCTGCTGAAAATTCAAATATTGTGATTGAAGATGAAATTTTCACTGTATATCCTTCGACATACTTATCTTATAAAATGGATGACAAAAATACGTTCAATGTAAATTACACCAGACGCGTGGACAGACCAAGTAACGGGCAAATTAATCCAATTAGAGAATGGAGAACTGTAAATATGGAATCTAGAGGAAATCCAGCTTTAGAACCTCAATTTACCAATTCATTTGAATTAAATTATACGAGAAATACGAAAATAGGTTCTATAACTTCTGCTATATTTTATAGATTAATTAATGCAGAAATCACTAGAGTTATTTTTACCGACCCAAATGACACGAACTTTAACATTATGTCTTTTGACAATTTCAAAGACAACAATCAAATTGGTGCAGAAGTTAATGCGAATTTAAAATTAACAAAATGGTGGTCTACAAATACTAGTGCAGATGTTTATTTTAAAACCGTAAGAGGAACTGTTTCTAATTTAGATACTGGCGTTATGGAAAACGGAGAAGTGGACGTAGCAACTTTCAATGCTAGAATGAACAATACGTTTACAGCAAGTAAAAACTTAAAATTCAATTTATTTGGAATGTATAGAGGAAGAGATTTAGGACTTCAATTTGAAAGAAAAGCCATGTACAAAATGGATTTAGGAGCAAACTACTCTATTTTAAAAGGTAAAGGAACACTTTCTGCTCGTTTAAATGATGTTTTCAATACGATGCATTTTGGATTTGAAGGAGATATTCCTTATAGAAGTGTGGGTGAATTTCATTGGGAAAGTAGAACCTTCTATTTAGGTTTAAACTACAACTTTGGTGGTGGAAAAAACCGTGAATTACAAAGAAAACAAAGGGATAAGCAAGAAACTCAAGGTGGTGGAATGTTTTAATTAATTCCGATTTTAGATTTACGATTTTAGATTTAAATCTATCCAACATAAAAAAAGCGTTCAGAAATTCTGAACGCTTTTTTGTATTATCTATATTCTATTCTCTTTGCTTTTAACAAAAGAATTTACCATCTAATTATTACACTTCCCCAAGTAAAACCAGAACCAAAAGCTGCTAAAACAACTAAATCACCACTTTTAATTTTACCATTTTCCCAAGCTTCCGTTAAAGCGATTGGAATAGATGCTGCAGTTGTATTTCCGTATTTCATAATGTTGTTATACACTTGGTCGTCTGACAATTTAAATTTCTGTTGAATAAACTGAGAGATTCTCAAATTCGCCTGATGTGGCACTAACATATTAATATCTGAAACTTGTAAATTATTCGCTTGTAAGCCTTCATTAATCACTTCGCTAAAACGAACGACTGCATTTTTAAATACAAATTGTCCGTTCATATAAGGATAATAACTTTCGTCATTTGGATCATTATCAGCAATAATATCTGTTACCCATCTTTTACCCATTCCTGGTGCAACTAATGCTAATTCTTCTGCATGTTGTCCTTCTGAATGTAAATGTGTAGATAAAATTCCTTTGGTTACATCTTTTTCTCTTGATAAAACTGCCGCTCCTGCTCCATCTCCGAAAATCACAGATACACCGCGACCTCTATCTGTCATATCCAAACCTGTAGAATGTACTTCAGAACCAATAACTAAAATATTTTTATACATTCCGGTTTTAATATATTGATCCGCAATGGAAATCGCATATACAAATCCCGAACATTGATTTCTCACATCTAAAGCACCAACTGTTCTTAATCCTAAATCGCGTTGTACTAAAACGCCTGGTCCTGGAAAATAATAATCTGGTGAAAGTGTAGCGAAAATCACAAAATCGATATCTTCTTTTGCGACATTGGCACGTTGAATAGCAATTTCTGCGGCTTTTACACCCATTGAAGTGGTTGTGTCTTCTCCTCTAATTACATGACGACGTTCTTTAATTCCTGTTCTTTCCTGAATCCATTCGTCATTGGTATCCATTATTTTCGATAAATCATCGTTAGTTACAACATTTTCCGGCACATAATAGCCTAAACCTGATATTTTTGAATGATACATAGTTATAATTTTAAAGAGCAAATTTAAGAAATTAATAATTAAATCATGTTTTAGCATTCAATAATTACAAATTTGTTAAAATAAAGTAAAAAAATTTGACCTCTTTATATTAAATCATACTTTAGTAACTTCAAAACTAACTATCAAATCATAATGAAAAAACTGTTTACATTCTTGTTTTTAGGTATGACTTTTTCTGCTGTTACAGCTCAAGAAAACGTCACCTATCAAAAGCCTTCTAAAGAAATTTTAGAACTTGCCGATTACGAACGAGCGCCATCTGTCAATATGGATTCTAAAAAAGAATACTTATTATTAAGTTACAGAAATACGTATAAAACGCTTGACGATTTAAATCAGGAAGAAATGCGTTTAGGTGGTTTACGAATTAATCCGATTACAAATATTTCGAGTACTGTTACTTATATTAATAATTTGAAATTAAGAAAAGTAAAAGACAAAAACGAAATTCAAGTGAAAGGTTTACCTGAAAATGCTAGAA
>JAULXA010000242.1:0-6694 GCA_032118875.1 Flavobacterium sp. | reverse complement strand
TATTGATGTGATTTCGGCAACAGCAACTAAAATCACTTCGGATAATTTGAATGCGAATTTAGGAAGTCCGTTCAATTGGATGAATGACAACGAAACGTTATTGGTGAAAGTCTTACCAAAAAACAGAAAACCATTAATTGACGAGAAAAAAAATTTACCAAAAGGACCAACTGTTTCTACGGCTGATGGTTCAAAATCTCAAAACAGAACTTTTCAAGATTTATTGAAAAACAAAACAGATGAAGCGAATTTCGAATCGTTAGTGACTTCAGAATTATACAAAATTTCAATCTCTGGAAAATCGGAATTATTTAAAGCTGCAGATATTTATGCTGGTGAAACTTTTTCTCCTGATGGAAAATATTTAATGTTGACAACTATTCAAAAACCATTTTCATACATTGTTCCTCTAAGCAGATTTCCACAAAAATCTATCGTTTATGATGTTTCTGGAAAAGAAATTAAAACTGTAAACGAAGTTGCTTTGAATGAAATTATGCCAAAAGGTTTTTCTTCAGTAAGAAAAGGAAAAAGAAGTATGAGTTGGCGTTCAGACAAACCAGCAACTTTATCTTATGTGGAAGCTTTAGACGAAGGAGATCAAGCCAAAGAAGTTTCTTTTAGAGATGAAATTTTTGTTTGGGAAGCACCTTTTACAAATGCTGCAACATCCTTCTTCAAAACAAAACAACGTTATGGCGGAATTATGTGGGGAAATGACAATTACGCTATTGTTTACGACAGTTGGTACGACACTAGAAATGCAAAAGCGTATTTAGTAAATCCATCTAATGTTTCTGCAGAAGCAAAAATTATTTCAGATAGAAATTCACAAGATATTTATTCAGATCCAGGAGATTTTGAAACGAAAAGAAATGAATTCAACAAATATGTTTTAGCCATTGAAAATGACAATGCCTATTTGATTGGAAATGGTTTCACTAAAAACGGACAATTCCCATTTATTGATGAATTCAATTTAAAAACACAAAAAACAAAACGTTTATACACTTCAACTTACACGGACAAAAAAGAAGATTTATTATCTGTTGAAGATTTCAAAAAAGGAGAAGTTTTAGTGATGATTCAATCGAAAAACGAATATCCAAACTATTTTATGAGAAACATTAAATCTAAAAATAGTTTGACTCAAATTACAGCATTCGCAAATCCGTTTGCAAGTATTAAAAATGTATATAAAGAAGTCATTAAATACAAAAGAAAAGATGGTGTAGAACTTTCTGGAACTTTATATTTACCTGGGAATTATGACAGAACTGCAAAAAAAGAGAAATTACCTTTATTAATTTGGGCGTATCCAGCAGAATTTAAAGATAAAAACTCAGCAGGTCAAAATGATAAAAACCCTAATGAATTTACGTTTCCAAACTATGGTTCATTTGTTTATTGGGTAACAAAAGGGTATGCGGTTTTAGACGATGCTTCTTTCCCAATTATTGGAGAAGACAAAACAGAACCAAACGATACTTTCATTCCACAATTAGTTTCTAATGCAGAAGCGGCGATTGATGCAGTAGACAAATTAGGATTTATCAATAGAAAAAAAGTAGCCGTTGGCGGACACAGTTATGGTGCCTTTATGACAGCAAATTTATTAACACATTCTAATTTATTTGCGTGTGGAATTGCGCGTAGTGGCGCGTACAACAGAACATTAACGCCATTTGGATTCCAAAGTGAGCAACGTAATTTCTGGGATGTTCCTGAAATTTACGCAGGAATGTCGCCATTTAACACCGCTGACAAAATGAAAACGCCTTTATTATTAGTTCACGGTGATGCTGATAATAATCCTGGTACATTTACTTTACAATCTGAACGTTATTTTCAAGCTTTAAAAGGATTAGGCGCACCAGTGAGATTGGTTTTATTACCAAAAGAAAGTCACGGTTATGCGGCAAAAGATAATATTTTACACTTATTATGGGAACAAGATCAGTTCTTAGAAAAGTATTTAAAAAACTAAAATCAATATTAAAAATAGACTTGTAAAAATTTACAAGTCTATTTTTTTTAAGTACACCATTGCTGCATTTGGAATATCGTATTCATTTTCAAAAAAGAGCGTCTGATTTTCAAATTTCGCTTCAATTAAATAGAACTTTCCTTTAAAGTAAGAAGTTACAACCTCAACTTGAAATTCTGATTTTTCAACAACTTGTAATTGATTAGGATATACTAATTGTAAGTTGCCATCGATTTCAATCTCATTAACATCTCCAAACAAAGCCGCCGTATATTTATGCTTCGGATGAAAGTACAATTCCTTTGGTGAAGCTTTTTCTAAAATTGTTTTGTCTTTTAATACGATAACTTCATCTGAAAAAGACAAAAAATCATTTATATCGTGACTGGCAACAATTGTAGTAATTTGTTTATCTTTTAAATAAGTGAAAATTTTTCTTCTTAAATCGTTTTTTCTAAAATTATCAATGTGCGAAAAAGGTTCGTCTAACAACAAAACTTCTGGTTCTTGAGCCAAAACTCTTGCCAAAGCCACACGTTGCATTTGTCCGCCACTTAAAAACTTCACTTTAACATGTTTAAATTCGACCATTTCAACCAAATTTAATAACTCATCTATACGATTTTGTTTTTCTTTCGGATAAAAATTCGATAAAAACTTACCCACATTTTCTCCAACGGATGTAAATGGCATCAAATCAAAATCTTGCGCCAAATATTTCATAAATGGCATTCCAGGAACCAAATGAAATTTCGGACCTAAAATCTGAATATCATTCCAAAAAAAAGTTCCATTATCACAATCTAAAAGACCGTAAATGATTTTTAATAGCGAGCTTTTCCCGCATCCACTTTCGCCAATTAATGACAATTGATCTCCTTTTTTTAGTTGAAAGCCAATGTTTTCAAGCACTGACGCATCTAAATAAGAAAATTTATTTAAGTTTATTTTAAGCATTGTTTGTATTATTTTTTTTTTATCTTGCAACACCCAAAATTATTAAAAATTTATTGACAATGATTAAAAAAATATTTACCTTACTATTGGTTTCTTGCTCATTTGCAGCAAATGCACAATTCGGAATTGAAGCAAATTATGGTTCAAATGGTTCTTACGACCCAAGTTATAATGGTTTTACGCACTTTGGTGCTGGAGTAAGTTATGATTTTGATGAAATATTCGGTGCCAAATTAGATTTTGGAATGGATGAATTTTCAATTCAAAATGATTTAAGAGGAAAGAAAACTGGTGTTTCTAACTTAAGAGTTACGGCTCAAGGAGTGGTAAACTTAACTAATTTAGCAGATTCTCGTTCATTTTACAACAAATTTAGTCTTTTAGCACATGGTGGTGCTGGTATTTCTTTGTTAAACTCTGATATTCCAGAAAACTCAAAAACGGATCATTTATTAAACATAGTTCTTGGAGTTTCTCCAAGATATGAAGTTGCAGAAAGATTTTATTTAACAGCAGATTTTTCTGCTATAGCAAATGTTTCACAACATTATTTATTCGATGGAGAGTATTCTTATACAAATGCAGTAAATTCATTTACAGGTTTAATGTATAATGCTACAATTGGTATTGCATATAAATTCGGAGAATAATAAATCTCAACTTATATAAAATAAAAAAGAGGAACAAATGTTCCTCTTTTTTTATGCTTGAAATATTAAAATATTAATTTCCAGATTCTTTTTTAGCATCTTCAATCATTTTGTCATTAGCTAAAATAGCAAATTCAACTCTTCTGTTACTTGCTCTTCCTGCTTCTGTTTCGTTGTTATCAATTGGATCAGCTTCACCCATTCCTAAAATTGAGAAACGAGAATTAACTAAACCTTTACTTGCTAAATAAGATTTTACTGCATTAGCACGTTGATCAGATAAATTTAAATTATAATCATCTGCACCTTTACTATCAGTATATCCATAAATTTTAATGTTTGTATCAGGATAGTTTTTAAACACAGGAACCAATTTATCTAAATTAGCTTTTGCAGTTGAAGTTAAAGAAGACTTATTAAAATCAAAACGTACCGAATTTTCTCCTAAAACTAATTTAATTCCTTCACCTACTCTTTCTACTTGTGCACCAGGTAATTGTTCTTGGATTTCACGAGCTTGTTTGTCCATTTTTCTACCGATTAATCCACCAGCTACTCCACCAACTACTCCACCAATAACAGCACCTAAAGCACCATTACCGCCTTTTCCTAAATTATTTCCAAGTACTGCTCCTAGAACTGCACCACCAGCAGCACCAATAACAGCACCTCTTTGTGTTTTATTTGAATTTTGAACTGCCTTACAACTTGTAAGTGCTGAAGAACTTAAGATTAATACACTTAGTCCAATTGCTATTTTCTTTTTCATAATTACTTATTTATATTTTATCGAATTGATATACTATCTCTGCACTATTGCTTCCAACTGATGCTCTGTCAATTAATTGAAAAGATGTTTCCGTTTGATTCATTACTTTCAACACATAACCACTTGGTGTGTGTTTTGCTTTTACGCCTTCACTCAAAAATTTCATTACAAAATTCCCGTCTTTATTAATAAACCATGTGATTTTACTTTCATAAGTCGCACAATTTGCTTTATTTAATGCAACTTCACCGGTATTATTGTTTGAAACAAAAGTCCATAAACTTCCTTCAAAACATTTTGCATCAGCAATATTGAATGAAGTCACTTTAAAAACATCAGAACCAACATAATTTACAGAAGAAAGTATCCAATCTCCTTTTAAAAACCTTTCAGACTTATTGTCTAATTTAGTATTTGTAACCGTTTGTTTTGGTTTACATGCCATTGCAAAAACCGACATTACAATAATGAATACAATTTTTTTCATATTTCGTTAATTTAAATTTTAACAAATTTATACATAATTTAATAAATATGAATTATATAATTACTAAATAAACTTACAAAATTAAATCGTGTCAATTTGTCACTTTTGCAAATTTGGTACTTATTTTGACTGCTTTGTAACTATAATTTTAAATACAAATACTATGACATCAGGAAAAATTAATGTTTCGGTTGAAAACATATTTCCCTTAATCAAGAAGTTTTTATATAGTGATCATGAAATTTTCTTGAGAGAATTAATTTCAAACGGAACCGATGCTACTTTAAAGCTAAAACACCTTACAAGTATTGGAGAAGCCAAAACAGAATATGGAAATCCAATCATAGAAATTAAGATTGATAAAGAAGGAAAAAAACTTCACATTATTGATCAAGGTATTGGTATGACTTCAGAAGAAGTGGAAAAATACATCAATCAATTGGCCTTTTCTGGAGCTGAAGAATTTTTAAATAAATATGAAGAATCTGCAAAAGATTCTGGAATTATTGGTCATTTTGGTTTAGGATTTTATTCCGCTTTTATGGTAGCTTCCAAAGTAGAAATTTTCACAAAATCTTTCAAAGACGAACCAGCTGCACATTGGACCTGTGATGGAAGTCCTGAATTTACTTTAGAACCTCATACAAAAACCGACAGAGGAACTGAAATAGTTTTACACATTGCCGAAGATTCATTAGAGTTTTTAGAAGAATTCAAAATTCGTGAATTACTTACGAAGTATAACAAATTCATGCCTATTCCGATTAAATTTGGTACGAAAAAAGAAGCTTTACCAAAACCTGAAGATGCTGGTGACGATTACAAACCAGAATATCTTGAAGTTGATAATTTCATCAATAATCCGAATCCAGCTTGGATGAAACAACCAACGGAATTACAAGACGAAGATTATAAAAGTTTTTACAGAGAATTATATCCTTCACAATTTGAAGAGCCTTTATTCAACATTCATTTAAATGTAGATTATCCGTTTAATTTAACTGGAATTTTATATTTCCCTAAATTAGGATCGGATTTACAAATTCAGAAAGACAAAATTCAATTGTACCAAAATCAGGTTTTTGTAACAGATAATGTAGAAGGAATTGTTCCTGAATTCTTATTGATGTTAAAAGGTGTGGTGGATTCTCCAGACATTCCTTTAAATGTGTCACGTTCGGGATTACAAGCCGATAGTAATGTGAAGAAAATTTCGAACTACATTACTCGTAAAGTTGCCGATAAATTAAAAGCGTTATTCAATGAAAATCGTGAAGATTTCGAAGCAAAATGGAACGATATTAAAATTGTTTTAGAATACGGAATGCTTTCTGAACCAAAGTTTTATGAAAAAGCGGGCGATTTCGTTTTGTATCCAACAACTGAAAACAAACATTATACGTTAGCCGAATTAAAAGAAGCTTTAAAAGATTCACAAACAGATAAAGATGGAAAACTTGTTGTTTTATATGCATCTAACAAAGAGGCACAACACAGTTATATCGACATTGCCAAAGAAAAGGGTTATGAAGTTTTATTGTTAGATTCGCCAATTGTTTCGCACTTAATTCAGAAATTAGAAGCGGATAATGAAAACCTTACTTTTGCTCGAGTTGATGCAGATCATATTGATAAATTAATCAATAAAGAAGAAACGCAAATTTCGAAATTATCAGATAGCGAAAAAGAAACTTTAAAAACGTCATTAGAAGCTGTAATTCCGAAAGCGTATTCTGTTCAATTAGAATCTTTAGATAGTGATGCAACACCATTCATTATTACGCAACCGGAATTTATGCGTCGTATGAAAGAAATGAGTCAAAGTGGCGGTGGTGGAATGTTCG
>JAULXA010000241.1:0-3317 GCA_032118875.1 Flavobacterium sp. | reverse complement strand
CCCATTTTAGAAAATTTAAAATTTAAAAATGAAAACAAATTTCATTAAACTATCAGCGTTTTTTACGTTGGTATCCTCTTTTGCTATGGCTCAAGAGCAAGATTCTACAAAAACAATTCAAGAAGTTGTTATCTCTGACACCAAATTTGCGCAGAGCAAAGAAAAATCAGGAAAAATCATTGAAAAAATTACTGCAAAAGATTTAGAAAACAGAAAAGGACAATCTTTGGCGAACGTTTTAAGTCAAGTTGCTGGTGTGGAAGTTAACGGAAACAATTCTGGAACTGGGAAAAATTTAGAATATTACATTCGTGGAGGAAGAAGTCGCCAAGTTTTAATTGTAATTGATGGTGTTCCTGTAACAGATGCCTCTGGAATTGGATTGCAATATGATTTACGTTTGTTACCAGTGGATCAAATTGAAAGTATTGAAATTATGAAAGGCGCTGCAAGTACTTTATACGGTTCTGGAGCGGCAACAGGAGTGATTAATGTTACTTTGAAAAAATCAGCCAAAAAAGATATTGAAGGAAATGCATACATCAATGTTGGAACTCAAAACGTTGCCAATCAAACGAAAACAAGAGCTCAAGATTTTAATCAAGGTTTTTCAGTAAGTGGAACCAACGGAAAAATTTCTTATTTAACAGCTTTAAATAGCTCAGAAACTAAAGGAATAAGTGAAGCTGCAGGAGCTGATTTTGAAACGGATTATTTCTCAAGAGTTAATGCTTTACAAAAATTAGGAGTAAAATTTAATTCAAAATTTAGTTTGGATGCTTTTGCGAATTACGACCGATTAAAATCATCTTTTGATGGTGGGAATTTTGTAGATGAAACCGCAAATGTTTCTTTATCAGAGCAATTTAGAGTTGGTTTTTCTCCAAAATATAAATATGCTAAGGGTGAATTAAATTTAGTAACTGGTTTTACTAATTTAGAAAGATATTATGATACGTATAGTTCATGGACTTCATCCATCAATAGTTCGTACTACAAATCGAGAAGTTTCAATGCGGATTTATTCAACAAGTATAACTTTTCAAAACAAGTATTCTTAATTTTAGGAACGCAATTCCAGTTTATGGATATGGAAGAAGAAACAGTTTATGAAAACATTTCTAACAAACAAGCCAACTTTAACGTAGTTGATCCTTATGCAACAGTAGTTTATAATTCTAGTTTTGGATTAAATTTGAATGCTGGAGCACGATTAAACATGCACGATATTTATGGAAATCATACCACTTTTAATGTAAATCCATCCTATTCTTTTGAAAAATTACCATTAAGATTAATTTCTTCATATAGTACGGCTTATATCACACCATCATTATATCAATTGTATTCTCCGTATGGGAATTTAAACTTAAAACCAGAAGAAAACACAACTATTGAAGCTGGTTTTGAAACTACTTTACTAAGTAAAAAAATTACGTTAAACGCAGTTGGATTTTATAGAGAAGAAGAAAACAGATATGAGTTTTTTACAGATATGACCACTTTCGATTCTCAATATGTTAATAATACTGATTTGGTTATTGCAAAAGGAGTTGAAACAAGCGTGATTGTTAAACCATATTCATTTTTAGCGATTAATGGAAATTATACTTTCACGCAAGTTGCTGAAGCGCAAAGCAGGTTAATTCCTAAACACAAAGCGAATGTTTCTGTAGCAATTGATGTTACGAAAAGAATACATTGGAATGCTCAATATCAATATGTAGAAGCAAGAAATGATGCGTATTATGATGAAAATATTTGGGCGACAGTAAATACCGTTTTAGATACGTATCAACTTGTAAATTCAAATATTTTATTTGATGTGTTGCCAAATAGATTAACCGTTTTTGGTGCAGTTACTAATATTTTTGATGAAGAATTTGCTGAAAACATTGGCTACTCTACAAGAGGAAGAAACTTTAAATTAGGGTTGAATTTGAAATTTTAATTGATTGAAATAGAAAATTAAAGTTAATTAGCTAAAAGGATTTAAGGTGTTTTACTTTAAATCCTTTTTTTATGTAACAAATTCAATAAATACTTGTCTTATATTTGGAATAGAATTTGATATACTATAAATATAAAATTATTTAAAAATGAAAAAAATTATCGTTTACGTTGCATTGTTAGTTTCATCTTTAGCGTTTTCTCAAAATGCTTTTGATAAATTAGAAGACAAAGAAGGAGTAGAAAGCATTGTGGTTTCTAAAAAAATGTTCGAAATGATGAGCAAAGTTAAAGTTGATGCAAAAGATAAAGAAATGCAACAATATATGAGCTTGCTTAAAAAATTAGACAATTTACAAGCAGTTTATACGTCGCAACCAAAATTGAGTGGCGATTTAAACGGTGCTGTTGCAACGTATTTAAAAGCGAATCCGTTAGAAACAATTACAACTACAACTCAAGAAGGAAATTTAACTAAGGTATATGGTAAAACAGACGCCAATCAATCGAATGTGAGAGAAGTTTTAGTTGTGGTTAATGGAAATTTTAATGGTGTAAAAACTTCAGTTTTATCTATTAAAGGTGATTTTCCTTTAAGTGAGATTGCTTTAATCGTAAAGAAATTAAACATTCCTGGAGCAGATATTTTAAGTAAAATTTCTAAATAAAACATCATGAAAAAATTAATTGGGATTGCTTTAGTCGTAGTAATGATGAGCTGTAAAGACGAACCATCATTGCAGAAATACTTCGTTAAAAGTGGCGATAAAAAAGAATTTATGTCCATGGATATTTCTTCATCGATTTTAAATGTGAATGAAACTAAATTATCTGCTTCTGAGAAAAAAGCTTTAGCTTCATTTGAAAAAGTAAATGTATTAGCTTTCAAAAAAGACGATAAAAACACAGCTCAATATTCAAAAGAAATCAAAGAAGTTAAAGAGATTTTAAAAGATACTACTTTTCAACCTTTAATTAAACTAAATGGAGTAGGACACAACGCTTCAATTATGTTGGTTGGCGATAATAAAGAAATTGACGAATTGGTTTTATTCGGTAATCAGAAAGATTTAGGTTTTACTGTAATTCGTGTTTTAGGTGATAATATGAAACCGGAAGATGCCATGCAATTTTTCAGCATTTTGCAAAAATCGGATATCGATATGGAACAACTAAAACCTATTTTGAATTTCGTAAATAAGAAATAGCAATAAAAAAGTTTGCGTAAGCAAATACCAAAATAAAAGCTATTCATATATGACCAATAAAAAATAAAATTTACATATATGAAATAAGAAAGTTTTTATAAAAATACAAAATCCCGTAACTATTTAAGTTTCGGGATTTTTTTATATTGATTTAAAACG
>JAULXA010000240.1:0-5018 GCA_032118875.1 Flavobacterium sp. | reverse complement strand
AACTTTTATTAAACAATTTTCAAATTGATATTCGAAAGTCGTTCCTGTTTTTTCTAAACCAATACTAATATTTGAAGCGCCATAAAAAATACAGTTTTTAAAATCAGCTTTTGATAGTGCGGTTGGAGTGGTATCATTGATGTTTTCATTTCTCAAAATTAAACAATATTGATTTGGTGAACTCCAATAATTTGCAAATGTACAATGTGTAAAATCGTAACTTCCACCAAAAGTACAGGCTAAACTCGCTTGTCCGCAATTGTTAACGACTACGTTTTTACCAATCATATTACCTGTTCGGGCTAATATTCCCACGTTGGTACAATTATAAATTTGAACATTTGTCATATCAATAGTTGGAGTTGGAGTTCCATCATCACCAGAAACTAACATTCCAACTGTTGCATTCTTTATCGTTAAATTAGTAAGGTTATTTCCGTTACTTCCCGGTAAAAACCAAACCGTTCCCCATTGTCCCGGAACATCTGAATAAATTGGTTCTAAACGATCTCCTTCAAAAATGACTTCATTTTCTAAAAATTCAGTAGTAGATTCTTCACCATTAACTTCCAAACTCGCATCTTCAGCAACAATTAAACCTGAATTCGCATGAAAATGTACTCTTGCTCCAGCATCAACTTCTAATGTTTCATTTTCTGGAATTTTTGCATAACCATAAACTACATAGGGTTTATCATTAGTCCAATGCAATTCATCGCCATTAACAAGGTCGGTATGGCTTAAATTGGTTCCTGTAATTTTAATTGGGTCGCCATTATCATCTATACCTAATTGTATGTCTTCGTAGGTATAATTATTAGGACTTCCAGTTCTTTCCGGGTAAATAAAAACCGCATCTTGAATTAAAGTTACTAATTCTACTTTTTGAAAATCGGTGGCACCACCAAATTCAATTCTGTCTGTGTATAAAAAATCGGTAGGGTCAGCATCTGCAACATCTGATGTCACTTCAATAAAAACGAACATACTATCTTTAGCTAAAAGTTCTACGTTTTCAAACTCTTTCCCAGGAACACCATCTACCATTAATCGGTAATTTGAAGCTTGACCTTTACCTAATCGTACTCTTGGGATGGAGATATTCTTGTTACTATTATTATAAACCTTTAAGGTGTAAGTACTCGAACCAATATTCGTGAAAACGGTATCTAAATAAACGGTTTCTTTAGAAAAAGATAAAGTTCCAATACTCGATTCAAAATCAAGCTCGTTTCTACACGAAGTGAAAGAAAAAGTTGCAATTAAACCAAGTATAAGTATGAATTGACGCATAGTGTGTTAAATTTTATTTAAAACGAAAAAATCTTCGTTTTGGTATATTTTTATTCGAAATATAAATTTGTAACTTTGTAAAAATAACTATTTATGTTTAATAAAGAAAAGTTTTTAGCACTTTGTAAAGAATGGTCTAAAAACACCTTAATGGAAACGCTTGAAATTGAGTATATTGACGCTGGTGAAGATTTTTTAAAAGCAAAAATGCCAGTTAATTCAAGAGTACATCAACCAATGGGCTTACTTCACGGTGGCGCAACAGTTGCTTTAGCGGAAAGTGTGGGAAGTGCAGCTTCATTGATGTTTATAAATCCTGAAAAACAAGAAGTTCGTGGTATCGAAATTAGTGCCAATCATTTACGAAGCAAACGTGAAGGAACTGTATTTTGTACTGCAAAAATTGTTCATAAAGGCGCAAGTATCCATTTGTGGGAAATTAGAATTGTGGATGAAAACGACAAACTAATATCTTTATGTAAATTGTCCAACATGGTTTTATCTAGAAGAGAAAGATAATGCAACTATTTGACAAAATCACTTCACATTTTCAAAATCAATTGCCATTTGTAGTCTATGCCAAGCCAAATGAAGCTTTTTTGCATGGAATTTTTCAAAATAATTCAACATTAAATGTTTTTGAAAGTCAAAGTGGATTTGTATTTGCGAGTTTTTATAATGAAACAAATGTAGTTTTTCCTTTATCCGATTCTGAAGTTTTTCAAGAAGAGATTAATCTGAATATTGATGAAAATTCAATTCAAATAGAGAATAATTCTGATGTAACTGCTCAAATTTCATTCGAAAATTTAGTTAGAAGTGGTGTTTCAGAAATTGAAAAAGGTACTTTTGAGAAAGTAGTTTTATCTAGAAAAATTGAAGTTTGTCAATCAGTCGATTTTATAAAGTCGTATCAAAATCTATTAAAAAAATACCCAGTTGCATTCCGATATTTATGGTTTCATCCGAAAGTTGGTCTATGGATGGGCGCAACGCCAGAACAATTAGCGAAAATTAAAAACAGTACATTTGAAACGGTTGCTTTAGCTGGAACTCAAGTTTTTTCTGATAATGTAATTTGGCAAGAAAAAGAAATTGTAGAGCAGCAATTGGTAACTGATTACATAAAAAACCGAACTGAAAGTTTAGTTGAAGGTTTAAAAATTTCTGATTCGTACACACATAAAGCGGGGAATTTAGTACATTTAAAATCGGATATTTCTGGAAAATTAAAACAAAATGTTTCAGAATTAGATGTGATAAACGCTTTGCATCCAACATCTGCGGTATGTGGAATGCCTTTAGAAAGTGCCAGAAATTTCATTTTAGAGAATGAAAAGTATGATAGAAAATATTATGCTGGTTTTTTAGGCGAATTTCAAATGCAAGAGCAAACCAATTTATTCGTAAATTTGAGATGTTGCGAAATTGAAAATCAGAAAACAACAATTTATGTCGGTTGCGGAATTACAAAAGATAGCCAAGCTGAAAAAGAATTTATAGAAACAGATAATAAAGCCAAAACGATATTAAGTATCTTAGTATCTCAATAACACAATAACAAAATGAAACTAGACATATTAGCATTCGGCGCGCATCCAGACGATGTAGAATTAGGTTGTTCAGGGACAATTGCCAAAGAAATTTCTTTGGGTAAGAAAGTCGGAATTATCGATTTAACTCGTGGTGAATTAGGCACGCGTGGTACCGCTCAAACTAGAGATGAAGAAGCTGCTGATGCTGCTAAAATTTTAGGAGTTTCTGTTCGTGAAAACTTAAATTTCAGAGATGGATTTTTTATCAACGATGAAGCACATCAATTGGAAATCATCAAAATGATACGCAAATACCAACCTGAAATTGTATTGTGTAACGCGATTACAGACAGACATATCGACCATGGGAAAGGTAGTAAGTTGGTTAGCGACGCTTGTTTTTTATCAGGTTTATCAAAAATTGAAACGGAACTAAATGGCGAGAAACAAACGCATTTTCGACCAAAATTAGTCTATCATTACATACAATGGCAAAACATTGAACCTGATTTTGTTGTAGATATTTCTGGTTTCATGGATGTAAAAATGGAATCAGTAAAAGCGTATAAAACACAATTTTATGATCCGAATTCTAAGGAACCAGTAACGCCAATTACTTCTAAAAACTTTTTAGATAGTGTGATGTATCGTGCAGTTGATTTAGGACGTTTAGTAGGAGTGGAACACGCTGAAGGATTTACTGTGGAAAGATATTTGACAGTCAATAGTTTAACAAATTTAATGTAAAATTTTTATTTTTTTCTTTGCAAGTATCAAGTTTAGTATTATATTTGCACCCGTATTCATACATGGTGGTTGTAGCTCAGTTGGTTAGAGCATCGGTTTGTGGTACCGAGGGTCGCCGGTTCGAACCCGGTCTTCCACCCAAAAAAGCCTTACAGAAATGTAAGGTTTTTTTTATACATAAAAAAATCGTCCAGATTATATCGGGACGATTTTTTAGTTTTATTTACTTTCTCTTTAAGATTAGTAATCCCAAAATACTAATTACTAGAATTGATAAAGCAGTTAATACGGTTACAAAATCTCGTATGGGTTTTCCTGCCCATTCTAAATATAGAAACTTATGTAGCAATGCAAAAGTATAACCTTCAGCTCTGTCATAATTGTTGACTTTTGCCGCGATTCTGGATGTATTAGTTTCAATGAAAAATGTGTTGTTTTCTGGAGTATTATAAGCAATTTTGATAACTGGAAGTCTTTTGTTTACAAAACCATATTCTTTTTTATCAAAATCATTTAAAATAGCAACTTCTTTTTGATTGCTTTCCTCTAATAAATTACGATCTATAAATTGATGTTCTTTGTTTAATTCGGTAACTAAAAAATGAGCATATTTTAAATCTAAATCTTCTGCTTTATTAAGTTGATTGATATTGTAAAACGAAATGGTGTAACTTGGTTTTGGTTTGTTTTTAAAATCCTTATTGTCATTTTTTTCTATTTTTTTAGTGCTACTTCTTAAATATGTTTTGTTATTAAAATTGATCAAGCCAAAATTAATTTCTTCATTCCAATCTAAGTTTAATTTCTTAATATCAAAATCAATACTTTTTGTTTTGAAAATTGGCTCATAAACTAAAGACGTAATGGTGTTAGGTTCCCATTTTTTAATAATATGAAATAAGCCACTTAAAACAAAAGCAAACGTGAAAAAGGAGAGTAAAAGCCCTGTTTTTCTATGATTTTTTCTAGCTTTTAGTTCACCAGTTGTCGAGTTTATCTTTTTAAATTGCTTCCAGAATAAACCATAAATAATTAAGCCACTAAGAGCACTCAATAAAATTATTGATAATGAAAAGCCAACTAAAATAATTCGGGCATATTCATTTGAAATTTTCTCTATAAAAGAAAAATTATGAAACGTGTCAAAAAACCAAATAAAAACTTGACGCGATTTAGGATTAAAAGTCGCCAATTTACTAGATGCCGTTTCAACATAAATTTCCATATCATCATCACGTTTAAATGTGATTTTATGAACAGGCAAATATCTATTAATGTACTTGTATTGATTGTCAAATTTCGTTAAAATAATTTGGTTTGAAACTTTACTAATACTATCATTTAAAAAATATCTCGATAACCATTCTGCATATAAATTGTCACCATTTTTAAGCAAATTTGACGTATGGGTGTTGAAATACATGAGTTCATTTTTGCTGTTTT
>JAULXA010000239.1:0-7556 GCA_032118875.1 Flavobacterium sp. | reverse complement strand
AAAGTTTAGGAGTAAATGTTGCAGTTGATCCAAGGAATATTAAGATTTATGGAAATGGTGGACGAATGTTGCCATTATTAAATAGTATTCCGTATCCTAATGACTTAGAGGAAAATGCAATTCAGTTTTTAGGTGAAGATGATGGTGTTTTTAATGATAGTGATTATATTTTATTTTATGCAGAAGGAGTTGATACATGGAATGAAGAAAGTTTAACGCACGTGAATCTGTTTACAGATAAGTCTTATTATTATGTAACAACAACTGGTGGTTCTGGAAAAAGAATTCAGACCTACATAGAACCTGCAGCAGCTCCAACTTTATTGCTGTCAAATTATGATGGATATCAATACCACGAATTAGATTTGGTTAATGCTGGAAAAATTGGAAGAAGATGGTTTGGTGAGTCTTTTGATATAGAAGAAAGTCAGAATTTTAGTTTTACTTTACCTAATTACGTAACTGGTTCTGCTGTTAGTTTTTCTGCAGATTTTGCCGCAGTATCGTTTGTTGCAACTTCTTTTAAAGTTCAAGCGAATAATGTTGAAATAGGGAATGTTTCTATTTTACCTGCCAATGGCTCTGCTTTAGGTTATGAGAATATTTTGGATAACACATTTACTCCAACTAACAATTCAGTAAATATTAATTTAGAATATAATAATAATGGAGTGCCGTCTTCAAAAGGTTATTTAGATTATATTATTTTAAAATATAATGCTGAATTGAAAGGGTATGGAAAGCAATTTTTGTTTTCTAATAATCAGGTTGAAAACAATATAGGTGTAGGTCAATATAACATTTCAAATGCTGGGAATATTTCTTCTGTTTGGGATGTTACAGATTTATATAATGTTACTAAATTGGATAATACACAAAGTAGTATTTCGTTTAAATTGCCATTAGGTCAAAATAGAAAATTTGTAGTTGTTGATAATTCGGATCTATATGCTCCCTTAAAAGACAATGAAACTAATGTGGCGAATCAGAATCTAAAAGGGACAATTTTTAATACTACTCTAGGAGTTCCTCAGGATATTGATTATTTAATTGTCACTCCTTCTAATTTAGCAGCTCAAGCAGAAAATCTAGCTAATTTTCATAGAAATAATTCAAATATGATTGTTAAAGTTGTAACGTTGCCATCCATATATACTGAATTTGGTAGCGGTAAACAAGATATAGCAGCTATCAGGAATTTTGTGAAATATGTTTTTTATAATAACCCTTCGTATCCTAATAATAAGGTCAAATATTTGAATTTATTCGGTGATGCTTCATATGATCTTAAAGATAGAATTAGAAACAATACTAATGTAGTGCCTGTATTTCATGGTTTTAGTGTTTCACAATCTTTAAATCCTAATAATAGTAGTAATTTATCATTGTTTGAGTCTTTTATGTCCGATGATTTTTATACATTAATGGATGATAATGAAGGCAACATGCAGTCTTCTGCAGATGGAATGGATTTAGCAGTTGGCAGAATGTTAGTCGATTCTAATGTTCAAGCTGCTGAAATGGTCAATAAAGTACGCGAATATCATGATGAGAAATCATATAAGAGATGGCGTAATAATTTAGTTTATTATGCAGATGATCCTAATTCCTCTCCAGATAAAGCAGGAGATTGGTATTTGCAAAAAGATTTAAATACGCTGGCTGACCAAGTTACTGTAGCTAACCCGTTTTTTAATACGAATAAAATTTACACAGACGCTTATTTGCAACAAGTTAGTGCGGGTGGACCAAGATATCCGCAAGCTAAAAAAGCTTTTATTGATGCAATTGAATCGGGTGCTTTGGTGTTGAACTATTACGGACATGGAAATGAAGAAAGTTTGGCCGTTGAACGTATTTTTGAAAAAGCAGATGCTCAAACTTTAAATAATAGATACAAATACCCTTTGTTTATAACAATTACATGTGAATTTACTCGTTTTGATGATCCAAATCGTCCTACAGGTGGAGAATATATGTATTGGAATAAATCAGGCGGAGCCATTTCTCTTTTAGCTACAACTAGACAAATTAGTCAATCTTTAGGAATTCAATTGAATGAAGAAATTTATGCTAACTTGTTTACCATGGAAAACAATTCCTATTTGTCCATTGCAGAAAGTTTACGTCGTTCTAAAATTTCTGTAGGAAGTTCAAATAAAAGAGTGGTGTTTTATATTGGTGATCCAGCATTAAAATTAGCCATTCCAAAACCAAAAGTAGTGCTTACAAAAGTGAATGGAGAAGATATAAATACGACAACACTTTCTTTACAAGCTTTATCATTGGCAACTTTAACTGGAGAAGTTTTAGATGAAAATAATGTCTTGATTTCTAGTTTTAATGGTGATTTAGCCGTTCAGGTTTATGATAAAAATTTAAACAGACAAACTTTAGATAATGACAACGTTGAAGCTATTTTAGGATCAGCTTATCCAAAATTAAATTTTGTTACCTTAGGTGAAGTAATTTATAGGGGAAATGCTTCTGTTGTTAATGGAAAATTTGAATTTAGCTTTATCGTGCCGCAAGATATTCAAATACCTGTTGGCGATGCAAGAGTAAGTTTTTATGCGAAAAGTGATTCGCCGTTTTTACAAAACCAAACAGGTTATAATAGTCAAATTAAAGTTGGAGGTGTTAATGTCGCAGCGCCTTTGGATACTACACCGCCAAAATTGAGGTTGTATATGAACGACACTAATTTTGTGAGTGGAGGGATTACAAATGAATCGCCAATATTTTTAGCTTTTTTAGAAGATGAGAATGGTATCAATACAGCAAGTGGAATCGGTCATGATATTGTTGCAATTTTGGATGGCGATGAAAATAATCCTTATATTTTAAATGATTATTACGAAACAGAAACCGATAATTACAAAAAAGGAAAAGTAACTTATCCGTACAGAGATTTAGCGCCTGGATTACACACAATTTTGTTTAAAGCTTGGGATGTTTATAATAATTTAATCACTGCCGAAATTCAGTTTATTGTTATTGGTGATGGCGATTTAGAACTAGAACATGTGTTAAATTATCCTAATCCATTTGTAAGTTATACCGAGTTTTGGTTCAATCATAATAGACCCTTTGAACCTCTTGATGTGCAGGTTCAAATTTTGACAATTACAGGTAAATTGGTAAAAACAATCAATCAAACTGTTGTAAGTGAAGGTTTTAATTCAAGAGATGTGAAATGGGATGGAAAAGATGATTTTGGAGATAGAATTGGTAAAGGTGTATATGTCTATAAATTAACTGTGAAATCTACTGCAACCGGTAAAAAAACAGAAAAAATAGAAAAACTTGTTATCCTATAAAAAAAATGTATATTTGTCGGCTTACTAAAAATTAAAACCTATTGAAGTAAAATTACATCTGAAATAAATAGTATTAACCAAACCATACAGATGAAGAATCTAATAAAATTTTTATCAATTATATTAATTGCTCAATTCGCTCATGCGCAAGACAGAGTAATTACTACTGGAGTTCCATTTTTATTAATTGCTGCCGATGCACGTTCTGCTGGTATGGCAGATATGGGTGTGGCCACTTCAGCAGATGCTTATTCACAACAATACAATCCTTCAAAATACGCTTTTTCTAAACAACAACAAGGTTTTTCTGTAAGTTATACTCCGTATTTAACGAGTATTGCTAATGATATTTCATTAGGACAAGTTACTTATTTTAACAGAATTAACGAAAGAAGTGCTTTTGCAGGAAGTTTGCGTTATTTTGGTTTAGGAGATATCGAATTAAGAAATTCATTTGATGATCCAGGAAGAACTGTAAGTCCAAATGAATTCTCTTTAGATGGATCTTACTCTTTAAAATTAAGTCCAGAATTCGCAATGGGTATTGCAGGACGTTACATTCGTTCTAATCTAAAAATTCCCGATGCTAATTCAGATGCTAAACCTGCATCTACATTTGCTGTTGATATTTCAGGTTTATACCAATCTGAAGAGGAAGCGTATGAAAGTTTTAACGGAAGATGGAGAGCTGGTTTTAATTTTCAAAATTTAGGACCAAAAATTTCTTACGATAACGATCAGTTAAATGAAAATTTTCTTCCAGCCAATATGAGATTGGGAGGAAGTTTCGATTTTATTTTCGATGAATACAATAAAGTAAGTGTAGTGGGAGAGGTTACTAAGTTATTAGTGCCAACACCTCAAATTGCAGGAGCGCCAATTGATACTAATGAAGATGGAGATTTTAATGATCCAGAAGATGTTACTCAAACGGAACAAAACGCTATTAACAACGAAAACTATAGAAATATTAGTTGGACAAGTGGAATTTTCCAATCTTTCGGTGACGCACCAGATGGTTTCTCTGAAGAATTAAAAGAGTTTACTTGGGCTTTAGGTGCAGAATATTGGTACCAAGATTCATTTGCCTTGAGAACAGGTTACTTTAATGAAAGTGTAGAAAAAGGAGCTAGAAAATATTTAACTTTAGGTGCTGGTTTTAAATATAACGTAGTAAAAATAGACGTTTCGTATCTATTCTCTGCATCAAAAGTGAGAAACCCATTAGAAAACACATTGCGTTTCTCTCTAACATTTAATTTCGGTGACGAATACGATGATAATTAATAGAAATTAAAATAAACTTTAATCCAAATTCAATTTTTTTGAATTTGGATTTTTTTTCCTAAAAAAATAAATAATATAGAACTAATACTATGAAGGAAATTCAAATAGAAACTAAATTGTCAGTTTTCGAATCTTTCGAAGAATTATCACAATCAGAAAAAGAATTCATGAATCAAGCTATTGAAATTAGAAAGAAAGCCTATGCGCCTTATTCTAAATTTCTAGTTGGAGCAGCAATAGTTTTAGATAATGGAGTGGTTTTACAAGGTTCAAATCAAGAAAACGCAGCTTATCCGTCTGGACTTTGTGCAGAACGAGTGGTGATTTTTTATGCAGGTGCTAATTATCCAAATAATAAAATTGAGAAATTGTTTATTTCCGCAACACCTTCAGATAGAGATTCGGAAAATCCAATTCCGCCTTGTGGTTCTTGTCGTCAGTCTATTGCTGAATATGAAATCAAACAAGATTTACCAATCGAAATTTATTTTATGGGAGCAAAAGGAGCCATCTATAAATCAGATTCTTTGAAAAATTTATTGCCATTCATGTTCGATAAAAGTAACCTATAACGATTTCGTTAGCAAAAATTAAATTAAATCGATTTATTTCTAAATTTAAACAGCAATTAATTTTTAGAATAAAATAGGTTGTAGTATTTTTGTGGTTCGTAAAAAATAAAAAATAATAAACAAACAGATAATAATGAAACCAATTACAAAAGAAGTATATCTAAAATGGTATGAAGACATGCAGTTTTGGAGAAAGTTTGAAGACAAATTAGCTGCGTTATATATACAACAAAAAGTAAGAGGATTTCTTCATTTATATAATGGACAAGAAGCTGTTTTAGCAGGTGCATTACATGCTATGGAGTTAGGCGGAAAAGATAAAATGATTACGGCATATAGAAATCACGTTCAGCCAATTGGTATGGGTGTGGATCCAAAAGCAGTAATGGCAGAATTATTAGGTAAAGTTACAGGTACTTCAAAAGGTATGGGTGGATCAATGCATATTTTCTCTAAAGAACATGGTTTTTATGGAGGTCATGGTATTGTAGGAGCTCAAATTCCTGTTGGTGCTGGGATGGCTTTCGCCGATAAATATTTCGAAACTGGTGGAGTTACTTTAACTTATTTTGGAGATGGTGCTGCACGTCAAGGTTCATTACATGAAGCGTTCAATATGGCTATGTTATGGAAATTACCAGTAGTATTTATTTGTGAAAACAATGGATATGCAATGGGAACTTCTGTTGAAAGAACGGCCAATCATACAGATATTTGGAAATTAGGTTTAGGATATGAAATGCCTTGTGGGCCAGTAGACGGAATGAATCCTGTGAAAGTGGCTGAAGCAATGCATGAAGCAATGGAACGAGCACGTAGAGGAGACGGACCAACTTTCTTAGAAATGAAAACATACAGATATAGAGGTCACTCTATGTCAGATGCACAACATTACAGAACCAAAGATGAAGTGGAAGAATACAGAAAAATCGACCCAATTACTCAGGTTTTAGATATCATAAAAGATAAAAATTACGCTACAGAAGCAGAAATTGAAGCAATGGATCAAAGAGTAACTGATTTAGTTGCAGAATGCGAAAAATTTGCAGAAGAATCTCCTTTCCCAGAAGCACAACAATTATATGATGTGGTTTACGAACAAGAAAATTATCCATTTATTCCTCACAGACTATAAATTATGGCAACAGTAATTACAATGCCCCGTTTAAGTGATACCATGACTGAAGGAGTGGTGGCAACTTGGTTGAAAAAAGTGGGTGATACAATAAAAACAGGTGAAATTTTAGCAGAAATCGAAACTGATAAAGCTACAATGGAATTCGAATCTTTCTATGATGGGGTTTTATTACACATCGGTATTCATGAAGGAGAATCGGCACCAGTTGATTCCTTATTAGCCATTGTTGGAAAACAAGGTGAAGATATTTCTGCCTTATTAGCAGGTGGTGCTCCAAAAGCGGAAGCTGCTCCAGTTACAGAAGTAAAATCGGATGCTCCAGTTGCAACTCCAGCTAAAACTGAAATTCCAGCGGGTGTTAAAGTAGTAACTATGCCTCGTTTGTCTGATACGATGACAACAGGAACTGTTGCAACATGGTTAAAAAAAGTAGGTGATACCGTTAAAGAAGGAGATATTTTAGCAGAAATCGAAACTGATAAAGCTACAATGGAATTCGAATCTTTCAATGCAGGTACATTATTATATATAGGTGTAGAAGAAGGTGGAACTGCTCCAGTGGATACCATTTTAGCAATCTTAGGACCAGCAGGTACTGATGTTTCTGCTATAGCTGCAAATTATTCAGCAGCTGGAAACACTGAAGCACCTAAAGTAGAAGAAACAAAAGCTGCTACTCAACCAGAAGTAACTTCAAACGTTCAAACTACAAATTCTTCTGACAGAATTTTCGCCTCACCATTAGCTAAAAAAATAGCTTCTGATAAAGGAATCAACTTATCTCAAGTGAAAGGTTCTGGAGAAAACGGAAGAATAACAAAATCAGACGTAGAAAACTTTACTCCATCAACAGCTAGCGCTCCGGCTCAAGCAGTTGTTGAATCTAAAGAAACTCCAGCTGCAGCAAAAGTATTTGTTCCAAACGGAGAAAAATTTACAGAAGAAATTAAGAATTCGCAAATGCGAAAAATAATTGCAAAACGATTAGCAGAATCTTTATTTACAGCGCCACATTACAATTTAGTAATTGAGGTTGCTATGGATGAAGCAATGAAATCTAGAGTTGTAATTAATACAGTTCCAGATACAAAAGTTTCATTTAATGATATGGTGATTAAAGCATCAGCAATGGCATTAAAAAAACATCCAAAAATTAATTCACAATGGAGAGAAGAGTCAATTCTTATCAATCATCACGTGAATATTGGTGTAGCTGTAGCTGTGGAAGACGGATTAGTA
>JAULXA010000238.1:0-6429 GCA_032118875.1 Flavobacterium sp. | reverse complement strand
TTCATAAACGCTAAATGGTCGATGGTGGTTAGCATTTCTTTCAATCGGTTGTTGTAGCTGTTGAATACGAAATTTCGCCAAGTGGCATATTTTCCTAACCATTCGTTCATTTTGGCCACTGGAATTAAAATCAATTGTCCGTCTGTTTCGGCAATGGCGCGGATTTCACTTTTTGCATTTCCTAAACAACATTGCATTGACATCGCGCAAGTATCGCCTTTTTCTATGAAATATAGTAGTAATTCGCCTTCATCAAAATCTTCACGTAAAATTTTAATTGCTCCTGATAACATTAACGGCATACTTTTGATATTCTCGTTAAAATCAATAATAATATCACCTTCTTTGAAAGTATGAATCTTGGAAACTTCTGAAATTTCATTCAATAAAGCTTCTTCAAAAATAAAATTATACGTGTTTTGGAGCGTGTTTTCCATTTTGAGGAATTTAGTATTAATTCTTAGGCTAATTTAGTAAATTCAACAAGAAATAGTGCTGAAATACAAATTTATTATAAAGTTAAAATGGGTACAAAATAAAAAAGGTGAAACTTTCGTTTCACCCTTTTTGCCCCAAATCTACCATAAAACTTAACCTACTAATTTTCTGGTGATATAAAAGTAGAACAAGTTATTATACTAGAGTAAAATATTTGTTATAAAGTAAATATTCCCGTTGAAATGCACTTTTTTTTAATAAGCGCGTTGTCCATTGCCTTCATAAAAATTGATAAAAGCGGTGTTTACCACTCTGTTTCCTCCAGGTGTTGGATAGTTTCCTGTAAAGTACCAATCTCCTAAATTTTTCGGGCAAGCTTTGTGTAAATCTTCTACTTTTTGGAAAATAATTTTAACTTCTGCTTTTACTTCTTTCGACGTTAACATTTCTGCCATTTTATCCGAAATTTGTTCGTCTGTAAATGGTGCGTAAATTTCTTTCACATGATTAACAACTTCCGTATCTTTTAATCCTTGTTGTGCTTTACATTTTTTATAAACGTCATCCACAATTTGATATTGATTAGTGTCTTTTAACAATTCTAAAGCGGCTCTGAAAGCGATAAAACCTTCTAAAGTGCTCATATCAATTCCGTAACAATCCGGGTATCTAATTTGTGGTGCTGAAGAAACCACTACAATTTTCTTTGGATTTAATCGGTCTAAAATCTTAATGATACTTTGTTTTAAAGTAGTTCCTCGAACAATACTATCGTCAATAATAACCAAGTTATCTGTTGGTTTTACCACACCATAAGTGATATCGTAAACATGAGCTACCATTTCGTCACGACTGCTATCTTCTGTAATAAACGTTCGAAGTTTTACATCTTTAATGGCAATTTTTTCGGTACGCACTTTCTCTTCTAAAATCGCATTTAAACCTTTTTCGTCTAACGTATCTTTTTGAGCAATGATATCTTTAACTTTTTGCTCATCTAAGTGTTTTTGAGCAGCTTCCGCCATTCCGTAAAAAGATGTTTCTGCTGTATTTGGAATAAAAGAAAAAACCGAATTATGAATATCGTTGTCAATTTCTTTTAATACATTTGGGAAAACATATTTTCCTAATAGTTTTCTTTCTTTATAAATTTCGGCATCGCTTCCGCGAGAAAAGTAAATTCTTTCAAAAGAACAGGCTTTTTTCTCACCGGCTTCTCTGATGTTTTCGAATTGAACGTTTCCATTTTTCTTAACGATAATGGCATCTCCGGCTTCTAATTCTTTTACATCTTCAAAAGCTACATTAAAAACCGTTTGAATTACTGGTCGTTCTGAAGCGACCACTACAATTTCATCATCTTGATAATAATAAGCTGGGCGAATTCCGTTTGGATCTCTAACTACAAAGGCGTCACCGTGGCCTAAAAGTCCGGCCATAGCGTAACCACCGTCGAAGTTTTTAGAAGCTCTTTTTAAAATTCTGGCGATGTTTAAACGTTCTGCAATTACTGGTGAAGCTTCTAATTTAGTAAGTCCTTCGTTTTTACACTCTAAATATAAATCAGTAATTTCATCATCTAAGAAATGGCCGATTTTTTCCATAACTGTAACGGTATCTGCCATTAGTTTTGGGTGTTGTCCCACATCAACTAAATCTTGAAACAACTCTTTAACATTGGTCATGTTGAAGTTTCCTGCTACTAATAAATTTCGGTGCATCCAGTTGTTCTGACGTAAAAAGGGATGTACACTTTCTATGCTGTTTTTACCGAAAGTTCCATAACGAACGTGACCTAAAAACAATTCACCTACATAAGGAATGTGTTCTTTTTGTAAGGCAACATTATCTTGGAACGAAGGATTTTTTGCTAATTCATCTGAAATTCTCGCATTAATTTGTGTGAAAATATCTTGAATCGGTTGTGCTTGATTCGAACGGATTCTGCTGATGTATCTTTGTCCTGGTTTCACATCTAATTTGATGCTGGCAAAACCTGCACCATCTTGTCCGCGATTGTGTTGTTTTTCCATTAAAAGGTACATTTTTTCTACACCGTAAAAAGCAGTACCATATTTTTCTTTATAGTATTCTAATGGTTTTAATAATCTAAGTAATGCAATTCCACATTCGTGTTTAATAGCGTCGCTCATAGTTGTTGTTGTGTTGTAATTATTTATTAGTTGTATTAAAAATGCCCCGAAAATTCGAGGCATATTTTGTGCTTATAATTTGATGTCAAATTGTGTTAACGACTTAAATTCTTGTAAACGTGCGTAAACGTCTTCTTTGTTTAGATCTACCATTCTTTCTGTTCCGAATTTTTCCACACAGAATGAAGCTAAGTTTGAACCGTGAATGATGGCGTTTTTCATGCTCTCGAAAGAAACATCTTCCGTTTGTGCAATGTACCCTGAGAAACCACCTGCGAAAGTATCTCCTGCTCCTGTTGGATCAAAAACTTCTTCTAATGGTAATGCTGGTGCGAAGAAAACATCTTTGTTATGGAAAATTAAGGCTCCGTGTTCTCCTTTTTTAATCACTACATATTTAGGACCCATGGTATGGATTTTTGCAGCTGCTTTCACTAAAGAATATTCTCCAGATAATTGACGAGCTTCTTCATCATTAATTGTAATTACGTCTACACGTTTTACAACTTCTAATAATTCTGGTAAAGCGCAATCCATCCAAAAATTCATCGTATCTAAAACTACTAATTTTGGTTTAGTAGTCATTTGATCTAAAACAGATGCTTGTACAAAAGGATGTAAGTTTCCTAACATGACCACTGATGCATCTTTGTAGGCTTGAGGAACAACTGGATTGAAATCTGCTAATACGTTTAACTCTGTTGCTAGCGTATCGCGAGAATTCATATCGTTATGGTATTTTCCACTCCAAAAGAATGTTTTTCCACCTTTAACGATTTCAATTCCTTCGATATTTATGTTTCTTTCTGATAATAAATCTAAATGTTCTTGTGGGAAATCTTCACCTACAACAGATACAATTGCTGAATCTACATTAAAAAAAGACGCAGATAAACCGATATAAGTTGCTGCTCCGCCTAAAATTTTATCTGTTTTTCCAAAAGGTGTTTCAATAGCATCAAAAGCTACCGTTCCTACAATTAATAATTTGCTCATTTTCTTTGTTTTAAATAAGCGGCAAAGATAGTTATTCCGTTTGAAGTTTGAAAATTGTTAAGATAATTTTAAGCATAAAAAAAATCTCGATTCCGAAAAGTATCAGAATCGAGATTTAAATTTGAATTTATGCTAACTTATTTAATTACTTTTTTAGTTACTGAATTTCCAGTTTTAAAAGTAACTTTTACAAATAAGGCTTGATTTCTATTTGCAATTGAATTTATGTTTAATGTTTTGTCATTTACTTTTAAATTACTGAAAACGTTTCTTCCCAATACGTCAAACACTTCGACTGTAGCGATTTCTTGTGTAGCCGTAATTTTTAATTCATCGTTTTGATTAAACACTACAACATTTTCATCTGAAATAATTGAATCTTCATTTAAAGCATTTGTAAACACTACTTTAAATCTATCATTAAAAACACCTTCAGTAGTTGTAAACTGATATGGATTTTGCTTGATATCGTGAATAATGTTAGTCACATTATCTTTTACATATACATTTTGAGATGTAAATAATCCATCTACGTTTTCTAATGAAATAGAATAAGAACCAGCTGTAGTAGCTTTTAATCCTAAAGCAATTTCATCAGTATTTGCAAAAGGCAAACCTTTACCTTGAATCACATAATCTTCATTATTAATAACACTATATAAGTTAGATTTTGAATTATCTAAAATACGTGCATCAATTAAATTATCGATTCCGTTAGTTGCACCATCCATATATCCAACCAAAATTTGGTTATAATTATTAGAGGAATCATTTAAATTTAATCTAATTCTATGTTTTTCAATTGAAGTTTCTTCGTTTTCAGAAGTTCTAAAAAACTGTGTAGATGCAGATGCATTTTCTCTATGTACATTTGTTAATTTTAGAGCACCAAATTCTAAACCTCTAACAAAAAATCCTTGTCCAACTTGAATCATTCCGTTTGGTACTTGACCGCCAGAAACTGAAGCAGTACCACCCATTAAAGTATATGATGAATAATTATTTTGAGGATAAACACCACCTGATGCAGCAACAGTATTATTCCAAAAATATAAAGCACCAATCATAGTTGGGTTGTCATTCATTATTTTTGAAGCGTTAATTGGAGAAGCATATGGATTACCAAATAAATTAATACCTCTTGCAACGCTTAAACTAACATCACCATTATTTGGTACACCAGTAAATTGCCCGTTAAAAACAGTAGCTGTTGTAGGCCAAGTATTTGCTGCACGTATCATATACCCTTTACCCTTTGTAAAGTTTGAAGTTGCGGCAACTGCTTGATAAGCTGTTGGTGTAGTTGTACCTAAATAATAATACTCATAAAAACGAGTAGGAAGTGTATCAGGTGAAAAAGCTTGTAATTGTTGATTAGCAACAGGAGAAGACCATGCTGTATAATCTAAACGAACCATTGCTGTTGAATTTCTTCTTACAATTATATTTCCAGTATTTACAGCATAAGGATCTAATTGACGTAATGATGCATTATTATTTATTACTAAACTACCAGTTCCGTTAGCTGTAACACTTCCGCCAACTATTAAAGTATGACCAGCATTAAAAGTAACAGTTGCGCCAGTATTTATAGTTGCCGAACAGGCTTCTAAATTTCCTGTAGAATTATAATTTCCTGCAAAAACAGCTGCAACATTTCTGGTTGGTGTCCCATTAGACCAAGTTGTTCCGTTCCAAGTTGAAGTTGTTGTGCCACAAACACCTGCAGTAGGCACAATTTGATTGTAACAAATTCTAATAGTAAAACTATTTAAAGTTCCATCTCTTGTAGCAGTTACATCTGCAACTCTAAACAACCAGTTACCTAAAGAACTTTGTCCGTTTAAAACACCTAAATCACTTAACGGACGCATTGTTCCAAAATTTGGGTCAGCACCACAAGCTGGAGCATTTGCAGAATTACTATCCCATGTTCCACTTAAATCTGCAACAGAATTATTACATCCTGCAGATGTGTCAAATAAAGAAACAAAAGTACCTGCTGGACTATTAATAGCAGCATATAATTGATTTCTTCTAGAGTGCGTAATGTTTGAAGTTACATTAACATCAGTAATAATAACATTATCAGGAATATTAATTGAGAAATTTTGATAAGCTAAAGGAGTTTGATCTGTAATCACATTACCTGTAGTTAATGTTCTGGTATAATCTTGGCAAACACTAGTTATAGTATAACCAATAGCAAAATTTTGTGTGTTAATTGCATAAAAATTATTACCAGTTGGTTCAATTAATATTCTACAAAAAGGAGCATCAACATCTGGTAAAGTAACAGATTGTGTTCCGTCATTTAATGTATTAGCAAGTAAAGTTGTAGGATAAGTTAAACCACCATCTGTAGATAATTTAATGTTTACATTGGCTGCCCCAGTCATTAAATTTGTATTATTAACAGACCAAGTTATTGTTTGTGCTGAATTAGGCGCATAACTAATACCAGTTGTGTTTTGTGAAGTAACAGCTAAAGGTCCTCTTGTGGCATCAAAAGTAACTACTGTATTTACACTTTCATTGTTACCACCACCAGGTTTGTTGTCTCTTACAATAAATCGGAAATTCATTGTTCTTGCAACAGTTGGCACTTTTTCCCATGTGTTACCATTTACACCATTAGCTAAATGATCCTGCAAACGAGGAAAAGATCTTGACCCATTATTTGAAGGTAAAAAGTTTCTAAAAGCTGGGCCAGTAGTTGCTGTTGTAGATGGATATGTAGTCGCAGCATTATTATCGTCCATTTGTTCCCAACTGTAAGATAAAATATCAGAAGAATTAGAATCGGTAGCTGTACCCACTAATTTAAAGGCTGTACCAATAG
>JAULXA010000237.1:0-7934 GCA_032118875.1 Flavobacterium sp. | reverse complement strand
TACCTCATCATCATCATGAATAGATGTTGAAACAATTGGATTGCCTAACATTTCCACGATTTGAATGGCAATTCTATTATCAGGAACTCTAATTCCGACTGTTTTTTTCTTACGGAAGTCTTTTGGCAAATCGTTATTTCCTGGTAAAATAAACGTATAAGCACCCGGTAAAGCGCGTTTTAAAATTTTAAATGTTGCAGTGTCAATTTGTTTTACGTAATCTGAAATATTACTTAAACTGCTACAAACAAATGAGAAATTGGCTTTTTCCAACTTCACGCCTTTAATTTTCGCTAACTTTTCTAAGGCACGAGAATTGGTAATATCACAACCTAAACCATAAACCGTATCGGTTGGATAAATGACTAAACCGCCATTTTTAATTACCTCAACCACTTTTTTAATAGCAGCTTCGCTAGGTTTGTCTTCGTAAATTTTTAGAAATTCAGCCATGATATTTTAGTGTTTAGATTATAGAGTAAAGATAAATGAAAATTATAGGAAAAAACATGATTTTCTCATTATAAAATTTCAAAAGATTCGTAAACATAATAGCTCCAAATCCCTTTTCTAACTTCAAGTTTTAATCTATAATTTTTTGGATTTTTTTCTGAGTATGACTTTATAAATTCACTACTAACGGGTATACTTTCGGGTTGATTTTTAAAGCGAAAACAAATTTTATCTCTATCTCTTCTTCCATATCCTTCATGGAATTCATCAACAGGTAGATTATAAACTTCAATTTTATTAGTTATGGATTCAATTTTATTAACACCATCCCAAATTATATTGGAAGGCATCCAAAACATAATAACAGAATACATAAAAGTCATAGCAACTAAAATTAACGGATAAAATATTTTCATTAAAAAATACTTTTCTTTTTTAAGATCAATTAAGAGACTTCTCCAATACTCAGCTATAAAAGAGTACTTCACGGAAAAAATAAAACCTAAAATTATTGGCAACCAAAAAACGTATAAAGTATATCTGTAATCTTCACCAAAACTTAAACTTTCAAAAAAAAGATAATAAATTACTCCGAGAACTAAAATTCCAATAAAAATCTTCTCTTCAATTTTAGCTCTCTTCTTTACTCTTGTTTTAAAAGCTGTTTTTGTTTCGAACTTTTTTCTTTTTTGAATCATAAATTTTTATACTCTTAAAACTTCTGAACTTTTAACTTCTGTCTTTTGCCTTTTTACTTATCCCTTTTTACTTATCCCTTTTTACTTTTTACTTTTGCCTTTTTACTTTTTACTTTTTACTTGGCTCTTCCCTACCCAATCACATTCAACTTTGCAAATCGCAATAATAACTTTTTCAAGCCACCAACATCAAAACGAATTTCTGCTTTTTTGTCGGCGCCAACGCCTTCTAAGCCTACAATTTCACCTTTTCCAAAGCGTTCGTGCATGACGATATTTCCAACAGTTAAATTAGTATCAAATAAATTAGCTTTATCCGAAGAACTTGCACCACTACTTACTGGTTTTAATCTTCTGATATTTACAGACGAAATCGGTTCGTTTTTAGAAATATATTCTGGTGGTGTTCCTGCTGTTGGTTTCGCTAAACGTAATTTCGATTTATCCACATCACCAAAAATATCAATATCCATAGTAGGTTTATATCGGTAACCTGAATCAATCGGATTCATATATTCTAAATACTCGTCATTGATTTCTTCAATAAAACGAGAAGGTTCACTATCTACTAATTTTCCCCAACGATAACGCGATTGCGCATACGTCAAATACGCTTGGTGTTCGGCACGAGTTAAAGCTACATAAAACAAACGGCGTTCTTCTTCCAACTCGCTTCGTGTGTTCATACTCATCGCACTTGGAAACAAATCTTCTTCCATTCCTACCACAAAAACGTGTGGAAATTCTAATCCTTTCGCTAAGTGAATAGTCATTAACGCCACTCTATCATCATCACCTGTATCTTTATCTAAATCAGTTGCTAAAGCTACATCTTCCATAAATTCAGCCAAAGCACCACGAGCGCCATCAATTTCTTTCTGACCTTCGGTAAAATCTTTAATACCGTTTAATAATTCTTCTATGTTTTCGATACGAGCAATTCCTTCAGGTGTTCCGTCTTTTTTTAATTCCTGAACTAAACCTGTTTTTTTAGTCACATGATCCGTTAAAGTAAACGCATCTTGTTGTTCATTGATAACCTGGAAACTTTTAATCATCGTTACAAAATCTTGCAACTTAGTTTTGGTTCCTGAATTTAATTTTAAATCGATTTTATCAATGTGCTCCATTACTTCAAAAATGGAACGTTTATAATGATTGGCAGCAACCGTCAATTTTTCAACAGTTGTATCTCCAATTCCTCTTGCAGGATAATTAATTACTCGAATTAAAGCTTCTTCATCTTTCGGATTAATCACCAATCGCAAATAAGACAACACATCTTTAATTTCTTTACGTTGATAAAACGATAAACCACCATAAATTCTATACGGAATATCTCTTTTTCGCAACGCGTCTTCCATCGCACGAGATTGCGCATTGGTACGATATAAAATAGCAAAATGCGAATTCGGTAATTGGTTTTGCATTTTTTGTTCGAAAATAGTTCCGGCTACAAAACGCCCTTCTTCACCATCCGTAACACTTCTATGCACTTTAATTTTCGGACCATCGCTATTGGCTGTCCAAACAATTTTATCCAGTTTGGTTTTATTTTTATCGATAACGTTATTCGCCGCTTCTACAATATTTTTCGAAGAACGATAATTTTGTTCCAATCGGTACATTTTAACGCCTTCGTAGTCTTTTTGAAAGTTTAAAATATTATTGATATTCGCACCACGGAACGCATAAATACTTTGCGCATCATCACCAACCACGCAAATGTTCTGAAATCTATCTGACAATGCTTTTACAATCAAATATTGTGAGTGATTCGTATCTTGGTACTCATCTACTAAAATGTATCTGAAACGATCTTGGTATTTCGCTAAAACATCTGGAAAACGGTTTAATAATTCGTTGGTTTTCAATAATAAATCGTCAAAATCCATCGCACCCGATTTGAAACAACGCTCTACGTAATTATTGTAAATTTCACCCATTCGAGGCTTTTTGCTCATCGCATCTGCTTCTTGTAATTCGGGATTATTAAAATACGCTCGAACTGTAATTAAAGAGTTTTTATATTGGGAAATTCTTCCTAAAATTTGTTTCGGTTTGTATACATCTTTATCCAATTGCATTTCCTTAATAATTCCGCCTAAACAACGTAAGGAATCTTGAGAATCATAAATCGTAAAGTTCGAAGGATAGCCTAATTTTTCTGCTTCACTTCGTAAAATTTTAGCAAAAACAGAGTGAAAAGTTCCCATCCAAAGGTTTTTGGCTTCGTTACTTCCCACAATTTCAGCAATACGCTTTTTCATTTCACGTGCTGCCTTGTTCGTAAAAGTTAAAGCTAAAATATTAAAAGCATCAACGCCTTGATACATCAAATTGGCAATTCGAACTGTAAGAACTCGAGTTTTACCTGAACCTGCACCTGCAATAACAATCATTGCGCCATCTTTTTGGACTACTGGCGCACGTTGAGCTTCATTTAATTGATCTATGTATTGTTGCATTTTAAAAAAGGATATTTATGAAAGCAAAAATACAGATAATGAAGTGATTTTAACTATTTTTAATCGTCATTTAGTTGTAAATTATCAACAATTTTCTTCTCTTCGGAAGTCAATAATAATCCTGAATGAGCTTCCCAATACTCCGTAATTATTGAGTTTTTCTTGTTAATCAGAGATTTTTCTTTAAAAACATCTTCTTTATCATAAGGAACCAATTTTCTACTATGGCGCGTAGTCATTAAATAATTGGCGATTTCAATTTTATTTTCTATATTTTTTTTGTCTTTTACCATTACACCAATTTCTTCTTTGGTACTCGCTAAAAAGTAATCTTCACCGTCTAAAATATATAATGCTCTGAAAGTAGAATTAAAAACTTTTCCTTTTATGACTTTCAAATTAGAAACATCAGCAAACTCAAAACGACTAGGTTCTACAAAGTATTCCAATTCTAAAATGACATTTTTCTTAAAATCGTAAATAATTGTAACGGATGGTAAAAACTCTTCAATTTCAGGTTTTGGAACAATTACCATTTGATAAAAATCATCTTTTCCACGAACGGTTTTAATTTCAAAATCGTATTTCTTTTTAGCCTTAGATTCGGCTAATTTAGTGATGTATTTGAAATCATAATAATTATGAATGATATCGTACATATTATAACTCAACGTTTTCTTTTCAATCTTTTCGTTGTTAATTAAATTATACGTTCGGTTTTGCTCTACCAAAATATCTGCAGCAAATTTATCTGGTTTTTCTTTCAAACAAAAATTGACTAAACCATCAGAATACGAAGTATATTCGTTGTTGTATTTGAAGAATTCTCGGGTATAAATTTTTAAATTTATAGGAGCAGTTAATTGTTTCATCGACTTGTTAATCAATGATTTCAATATACTAAACGATTGCCTGTTTGTAATTACAATATCTTCAATTTCTTGAGAAATACCTTCTAAATTTATGGTGATTTCATTTTCTTTTAAAGTGGCAGAATTGAGTGTAATTTGCTTGTATTCGAAGTGTGAGATAAGGATTCTAGAAGGTTTAGGCAATTTAAATTTAATGCTTCCTTCTTTATTACTTTGAAAGTTTTCATCCGTTCGAAGAATAGAAACCAATACATTTTCTATTGACTTTCCAGTTGTTTTATCTTTAAAAATTATAGTTATCTCCTTAGTTTGAGAAAAAGACAAAACTGAGAAGAGCAATATATAAAAAAACAGGGGGTTTTTCATCATACCGTATTGAAATACACACAAATATAAGAAAATAAAGATAATTTCAATTTTTAAATAAAATATTTTAGATTTGTAAAAAAACTGATTATGATAATTGAAGATAAATTACTTGAAATTGCCACGTACACTTTACCAGCAATTATTACTGGTGGTGTTGCTTTTATAATGCTACATAAATTCTTTAGAAATGAAGAAAACAAACGCAAATTTGAATTATTACGCGAAAACCAACAACAAGCTTTACCTATCAGATTACAAGCTTATGAACGTGTGGTTTTATTTTTGGAAAGAATCAATCCAATCAACTTAATGATGCGTGTAGAACCAAGTGGTTTAGATGCACCAAATTATGCTACATTTTTAATTCACAATATTCAAACAGAATACGAGCACAATATTGCTCAACAAATTTACTTAACACAAGATTGTTGGGAAATTGTGATGAAAGCAAAAAATAGTATTATCACACAAATTCGTCAAACTTCCATTAATGGAGAAGTAAAAACAGGCGACGAATTAAGAACTTTTTTACTTACAGAACTAACACAAACAGAAAGCGCAAGTGCTGTGGCGATAAGTTTCATTAAAGAAGAATTGAAAAGAGTTTTTTAAATTCTTCCTATTGTCATGCTTAACTCGTTTCAGCATCTGAACTTGTTTGTAGATAGATTCTGAAACAAGTTCAGAATGACAAAATTATTTTTACTCTTTCAAAAATTTCAAATACAAAGCAGCCGTTTTTTCATCAGCAGTTTTGGCCAACTCTTCTACTCGACTTCTGAACTCTGGTTTTTTCAATAATTCTCGGATTTTATCTCTCGAGAATTTCGTAAACTGCCATTTATGATGTGTTGTCGCATGAAATAGAGATGCGGTTACATTTCCATCATTTGGATATAATTTTATTAAAGCTTCCAAAGCATTTTGACGTGTTGAGCTTTCATAATTCGTAGACGAATACTCTAATAATTCTTTATACATTGAGTTTTTAGTAACTTCTTCTTTTTCAGAAACGATGGCTATACTTAACCAAGAAATTCGAAAGCTTTTATCGTTATTTCCTATGATATTTTTGGTTTGTGACAAGTAATTTTCTAAATCTTCTGGAAAGTTTCTACATAAATTTAATAATGCAATTTCCTTTGTTTGATACGAAGCATCATCTAAAAAAGTTTCATATAGTGATTTAAACTCATGTGGAATTTTGGTCAGCGTTTCTGCAATTGCTTGTCGGACATATAAATTTTGCTTCATTCCAATTTCAATCAACTCTTTTTTATCTTCAAAAGGTGTACTTGCCAATTTGTAGAAAATGAATTGTTTGATTGGAAAATACGTTTTCGATTCCAAAATGGCTTTATAGTTCTCTAAATCCTTTTTCTCTTTTGTCAACTGAATATAAGCGGCTACCGATTTATTCTTCGTCAAATAACTTTCGGCTAAAACCATATCGAAACCAGAAGTTTCTAGCCATTTCTTTTTGAAATTTTCCGTATCAAAATCCTTTACTACTTTTTTGACTTCAGCTAGAAATTCATCTGTAACTACATTTTTATATTGGTATTTCTTCAAATAGGTTTTGACAGCTTTTTGAAAATTCTTCGCACCAATATCTTCTCTTAAAGTATGCAGAGCCCAAGCGCCTTTTTTGTAAAACGATAACGAACTCGCTTTTTCATTCATCACTGGAATCGTATCGGTTTTCGCGGCACTTCTTAATTGTAAAGCGTAATCATACAATTCGTTATAAAAATAATCATCGCCAAATACTTCTTTCTCAGCTAATAAAGCATAATAAGTAGCAAACCCTTCTTGTAACCAATGGTGTTTGCCAGATTGCGCCGTAATTAAATCGCCAAACCATTGATGCGCCAATTCGTGTGCATTCACATTAATATAATTCTTATCATTAAAACCTATCGAATCGACTACAAAATCTTGTGAGAAAATTGTGGAAGTCGTATTCTCCATTCCAGCATATAAAAAATCTCGAACTGGAACTTGACGGTAAATTTTCCAAGGATATTTCACTCCGATTTCTTGTTCTAAATAATCGAAAATTTGTTTGGAATATCTGTAAGTGGGTTCAAATTTAGCTACGTCACTTTTATCAATATAAAATTCTAAAGGCGTTCCCAATCTACTTTTGGTTTCTTGCTTTTCAAAATTCCCAATCGACAACATGACTAAGTAAGACGACATTGGTTTTTGCATTTGAAAACTCCAATAATTAGATTTATTCTTTCTTACTTTTGATTTTAATAAACCATTAGACATAACGGAATACATAAAATTAAATTGAACTTCAATATTAAAAACAACTTTCTCATTTACATCATCAAAACTTGGTAACCAATGACTTGTGTAGCGACCTTGACCTTGAGACCATATTTGTAAATTTTCTTCTAAACCAGTAAAATATAAAGTTTGTTTTGGTGTTGCAGAATAGTTAAAAGTTAACTTGTTTTTCCCTTTTTTGAAACCTTCAAACAAAAGTAATTCTTTGCTATTATTTTTGTGTTTCACTTCTTTTCCATTGATCAATACTTCAGTAAATTGCATATTCTTTGCGTCAATTCTAATCGTATCAATTTTAGTTTTTACCTTAAATTCATATCTGATTTGTCCCGAAATTGATTTGTTAGTTTCATTTGGATTCAAAAAAGCCTCACACTTCAAAAAATCAACGGATTTAGTTTGTTGGGAGAAAGTCAGTATCGAAAAAAGTAAGAATATATAGCGCATAAAATGGAAATTGTTGAAAACAAAAATACAAATGATTTTAGGTTTTTTGTAAGTTTACATCCAAATATATAAAATTGAAAAAGAAAGCTATATTTAACTGGAGCAGCGGAAAAGATTCTGCCTTTGCTTTATACAAAATACTACAAAACAACGAATTCAAAATTGTTTCCTTACTGACAAGCGTAAGCGAGCAATATCAACACATTTCTATGCACGGCGTTCGTGTGGAACTGTTAGATTTACAAGCAAAAAGTTTACAATTGCCGCTAACTAAAATGATGATTCCTGAAATGCCAACGATGGAAGTCTATGAAGAGGTAATGAAAAAC
>JAULXA010000236.1:0-4585 GCA_032118875.1 Flavobacterium sp. | reverse complement strand
AAAAATTAAGAAGTACTATAAAATGAAAAAAATCCTGCATTAGCAAGATTTTTTTTGTGACCAAAATGGGATTCGAACCCATACGCCTTGCAGCACCACCCCCTCAAGATGGCGAGTCTACCAATTCCTCCACATGGCCTAAAATAAAAAAAGAAGCTAAACAATTGCTTAGCTTCTTTTTGTGACCCCGCTGGGATTCGAACCCAGGACCCCTACATTAAAAGTGTAATGCTCTACCAGCTGAGCTACAGAGTCGTAGCAATGAAGTTGTAATTTTTTATATTTTGAAATATTTTAGTGACCCCGCTGGGATTCGAACCCAGGACCCCTACATTAAAAGTGTAATGCTCTACCAGCTGAGCTACAGAGTCTAAAACTATTTCCTCATTGCGGGTGCAAATATAGGACGATTTATTTATTTTGCAATACCTTTTGTATAATAATTTAATATTTTTTTTAAAATTATTTATAACCCCTTAATTCATAAGTGTTTGTTGTTTTTGTAGTTTTTTTAATAATTAAAATTTCATTAAATTATTATACATTTATACCATAAAAAGAAAGAGATTAGTATGAAAATTATTCTAGTTGGTTACATGGCATCGGGAAAATCTACGATTGGAAAGCTACTTTCTGAGTCGTTGCATATTCCTTTTTACGATTTAGACCATTTAATTGAAATTAATTTGAATTTAAAAATTAATGAAATATTTGAACAAAAAGGAGAATTGTTTTTCAGAAAAAAGGAAAGAGAAGTATTAATCGATTTTTTAAATACTACTGAGAATTATATTTTAGCTTTAGGTGGAGGTACACCTTGTTATTATGATAATTTCGAATTGTATCAATCTTCAAGTATTCATTCTATATACTTAAAAGCATCTTTAAGTACTTTGTTGGAGCGATTGCACCATCAGAAAGCATCAAGACCATTAGTATCTCGTTTTAATAAAGAAGAGCTTCAGGAGTTTGTTGCGAAGCATTTGTTTGAGCGTAGTTATTTCTATCATCAAGTACAAACAATTGTTTCTATTGATGATAAAAAGGAATTTGAAATTGTTTCTGAAATCGTTTCTAAGCTAACTTAAATAGACATAAGAATTATTCTCTTCAAAAACCACTTGAACATGTTCTTGTAATGAAGTAGATAACGATAATCCTTTAAAATCGGCCTTCACAGGATATTTTTTGTGGTTTCTGTCAATTAATACTGCTGTTTTAAATTTGTTTAACGGAACATTTAAAAAGTGTTTGATTGCATAAATTAAAGTTCCACCAGAATTTAAAACATCGTCAACTAAAACTAAGTTTTTATTGGCGTATTCATCAGAATTTAAAGAAGTTGTAATGGGATCTGACGGATTTTGTTTATTAATATTAACTTCACAAATAGTAATTTTTATTTCGCTAATGGTTTCTAATTGTTTGGCAATTTTTTGAGCAAATGTAAATCCGCTATTTGAAATTCCTGCAATCACTAATTCAGAATCGTTCGCAAACGTTTCATAAATTTGATAAGCTATACGTTTTGTTTTGTGTTCTATTTCGGTGTGAGTTAAAATAATGTGTTGCATGGTTTATTTTTTTTCAAATGTAAAAAACAATTCTTTATTAGCACGAGGTTTAATCGAATTATATGCAGGTTCTAATGTTTTTATAGTAAATTTTTCTGAAAACAAATTTTCATATTCTTCAAAACTTCCTCCAAATGGTGGTCCAACTTCCGTTAATGGAAAATTAAATAATACACCAGCAATTTTTCCTTTTTCGGATAATAAAGCATGCATTTTCAAAACATATTTTTCTCTCAAATCAGGTTGTAAAGCGCAAAAGAAAGTTTGTTCAATAATTAAATCATAGGTTTCTGTATGATTGAAAAAATCATTGCAAATTAAATGTTTTTTTAAAGTTTTGTTTCTCTTTATGATAGCGTCAATGGGTTGTTGCGCATAATCGATTACAAAAACATTGTGGTATCCTTTTTCAATTAAGTAATCTAATTCATAAGCGTTTCCGGCACCAGGAATCAGAATTTTCAAATCCTTATTTTCTAATTGGTCGATATATTCTTTCAAAGGCGTTGAAATATGTCCAATATCCCAAATCGCATCCTTATTTTCGTATCGGTTTTCCCAATATTCTTTATTCAACGTCGTCATCTGTATCGTTTTCAGTATAATCAGAAATATCTCTTCGGTCCTTTTTAGTAGGTCTTCCTTCGCCTTTAGCTCTGTAATGTTCTTTAGAAAGTTTTATCATTTCTAAATGTTCGAAAGATTCAGGCGGTGTTTCATCTTTTCTATATAAATCTACTAATTTCGCAGCGACTCTATTTGGTGGAATATCTAAAACCTTAACGATATAGTTAATTTGATCTCTTCTCAACGTAATTTTATCTAAAGGGAAAACATCTCTCGACGCTTTTGCTTTTATATTATTAACCGAAACATGTCCTTTTTTGATGGCTTCTGCCGCTAGACCTCTTGTTTTATAGTATCTAATGCACCATAAATATTTATCAATTCGCATAAAATTCAAAAATCAGTGTTAATATTTGTACAAAAATAAATGAAAATCGTATCTTGCGAGCACTTTTTTAAATTAAAATATTACAAAATGAAATTATCATTAAGATTATTACTTTTATTACCTTTTATATTTGTTATGGTTGGATGTCCATCAGACGACTCAGTTGCTCCAATTGAATTAAGATCATATTCAAAAGTATATGCAGAAGATATTGCTGAAATTGAGACTTTTATGGCAGATCACTTTATGACAGTGGATGCAGATTATAATGTTACTTTTACAAAAATTACTGGAACTACTCCAGGAACACCAATTAATGCACACCCAAATTTAGCCTTTAAAACGGTTACTAGAAATGGAGTAGATTATAAATTATACTTTATCAAATTAGCAGAAGGATTGGGTAATACTCAGGTCGATTTGGATACTGAAAATGATAAACCAACAAGATTAGATTCGATTTATAGCTCATATAAAGGACATAAAACTGATTTAACAAGTTTTGATGAAGCATCTTCTCCAATTTGGTTTCAGTTGGAACAAGTAATACAAGGTTGGCAAGAAGTTTTTCCAGAATTTAAGATTGGTAATGCTCAATTTGATAATGCAACAGGACTTACAACATACAGTGATTTCGGAGCTGGAGTTATGTTTGTTCCTTCTGGTTTAGCATACTTTAATCAAAGTCAAGCTAACATACCTTCTTACACTCCAATTATTTTCAATTTCAAATTGATGAAGTTAAAGTTTAAAGACCATGATGGTGATAAGATTTTATCTAAATATGAATTTGGCGGACCTACATCTGGGACTGCTTTAGATTCTGATGGTGATGAAAGACCTGATTATGCTGATTTTGATGATGACAATGATGGTAAACTTACAAAAGAAGAAATTAGAATTACTCCAGGCGTAACAGGTTGGTATACTTTTGGAAGTATTCCTCTTTGTAGTGGAGGCGGAAATGGAAAGAAAAAACATTTAGATCCATTTTGTCAATAAAATTTAAATCCTGCTTTTAGCAGGATTTTTTATTTGCATTCCTAATTTGAAACTTTATCTTTGTTGAAAATATTAAACATGACAAACTTACAAACTATCATAGAAGCAGCATGGGAAAACCGTGCCTTGTTACAAGAAGAAACTACTCAAAATGCTATTAGAGAAGTTGTTGATTTATTAGATAATGGAACGCTTCGTGTAGCGGAACCAATTGCTAAAGGTTGGCAGGTTAACGAATGGGTTAAAAAAGCAGTAGTAATGTATTTTCCTATTCAGAAAATGGAAACTTTAGAAGCAGGTATTTTCGAATATCACGATAAAATTCCATTGAAACGTAACTTTGCAGAAAGAGGAATCAGAGTAGTACCAAATGCTGTTGCTCGTCATGGTGCTTATATTTCATCAGGTGTGATTTTAATGCCTTCTTACGTGAATATTGGTGCATATGTTGATGAAGGAACTATGGTAGATACTTGGGCAACTGTTGGTAGTTGTGCACAAATTGGGAAACACGTACATTTAAGCGGTGGAGTAGGAATTGGTGGTGTTTTAGAACCTTTACAAGCCGCTCCAGTAATAATTGAAGATGGTGCTTTTATTGGTTCTCGTTGTATCGTTGTGGAAGGTGTTCGTGTAGAAAAAGAAGCCGTATTAGGAGCTAATGTTTGCTTAACCGCTTCAACAAAAATTATTGACGTAACTGGAAGTGAACCAATTGAATACAAAGGTGTTGTGCCTTCTCGTTCAGTAGTTATTCCAGGAACATACACTAAAAAATTCCCAGCTGGTGATTTCCAAGTGCCTTGTGCCTTAATTATTGGACAAAGAAAAGCATCAACCGATTTAAAAACTTCTTTAAATGACGCGTTAAGAGAATATAACGTTGCCGTTTAATATAGTATTATAAAAACCTACAAATTTGATATGCAAAATTATTTTGAAAGTATAAAACTCTTTTTTAAACGAGCCCTTATTGTTCTTATTATTTATCAAGTTTGTAGGTTTTCTTTTTATTTTTTTAATAGAAATGCTTTTACTACAATTTCTGCAAAAG
>JAULXA010000235.1:0-3774 GCA_032118875.1 Flavobacterium sp. | reverse complement strand
GTGCTGGCATGGGTCCGAAAGGATTTCCTTTAAAATCCATATCTAAACCTGCTACAATTACGCGAATACCGTTGTTGGCTAATTCATTGCAAACATTTACAATTTCATCATCAAAAAATTGGGCTTCATCAATACCAACCACATCGCAGCCTTGTGCTAAAATTCGAATATTTTCTGAAGCAGGAACTGGCGTAGAACGAATTTCGTTTTTATTGTGAGAAACCACCATTTCATCGTCATATCGCGTATCAATCGCAGGCTTAAAAATTTCTACTTTTTGTTTGGCAAATTGTGCACGTTTTAGTCGGCGAATCAACTCTTCAGTTTTACCCGAAAACATCGAACCGCAAATAACTTCTATCCAACCAAATTGTTCTTCCTGATTTACCGTATTTTCGAGAAACATTTTTCTTTTTTCTAAAATTAATTTTACAATAATAACAAAGAATAAGGAAACAAAATAGTATCTTGGAGGAAATATTTAATTTATGAAAAGTTGTGATTATCTGTGTTGAAAAATTGATATAAAAATGTTTTTTTCAACTAACAGAAACACGTTTTTTCTTTTACCTTTGTAATGATAACAAAAATATAAAAATCACCGCTATAAACGTTCAACACAAACAAAAAGTTATGAAGAAAAAAATTGAAGGCGAATTAATTAGCATAGCGCACCGTTTATTAAAGCTAAAAAATCATACAGAAACTGTTCAATTACATGAAGAGGTTAAAAAACTGTACGAACAATTAACGTTATTAAAATTTTACGAAGCAAATACAGCTTTAGTAAATGAAGAGTTTTCTGAACAACTTTTTGAAGAAAAAGTAGCTAAAATTGTGGTTGGAACGATTGAAGTGGAAGATGAGGAAGAAGAAGAAATCATGGAAATGGCTTCTAAAGAACATATCGCACAAATTGAAGAAGAACTTTTCGAGAATAATGAAATTTCACATGAAGCGTTTCCTGGAAATGGAGATGATGAAATAGAAATGGCTTCTAAAGAACATATCGCACAAATTAAAGAAGAACTTTTCGAGAAAAATAACATTTCTCATGAAGCTTTTCCCGCAAAAGAAATAAAAGAAGAAGTTGTTGTTGAAGAAGCAAAAGAAGAAGTTATAGAAGACAAAAAAGAGAAGAAAGAAATTACTTCTAATCCAGAAATCATAGGAACAAAAGTTTCGAAACAAATTTCTATGGATGATATTTTGGTGCACGATTATCAAGCTACGATGTTTGTAAAAAAAGACGAACCTATTATTGAAGAACTAATTAAAGAACCCGTTTTTGAAGCGGTTCAACCTGAAGTTACTTTAGTAGAACAAGAAATTTCTGGAGAAGTAAAAGAAGAATTAGATAAGTCTGACGAAGTAGAAGTAGCTGTAAAAGAAGAACTTGTTGTTAAAGAAGAAATTAAAGAAGAACCAAAGGCGGAACCCGTTGCAACTGGGAAACCAATTGTTTTAGGTTTAAACGATAAAATTGCTTTTGAGAAAAACTTATTTGCTGGAAATGGCGACGATTTACAACGCGTTTTATCACAATTAAACACTTTCACTAATTGGGATGAAGCCAAATCTTTTGTCTTAGATTTTGTAAAACCAGATTATAACAATTGGGAAAACAAAGAAGAATTTGAAGTTCGATTTTTAGAAATTGTTGAAAATAAATTTAAATAACAGTTTTTCCAACAATCGTCAGTTCGAGTGTTCCGATGAAGAATGAATCGGAATGTATCGAGAACCTTTACATTCTTTAATTTATGAGCAAATTATATATAGTTCCCACGCCAATTGGTAATTTAGAAGACATGACTTTTCGTGCCATTCGTGTACTAAAAGAAGCCGATTTAATTTTAGCTGAAGACACACGCACTAGCGGAAAATTACTAAAGCATTTTGAGATTTCTACGCACATGCACAGTCACCACATGCATAATGAACACAAAACTGTAGAAAATTTAATTGCCCGATTAAAGGGCGGCGAAACCATTGCGCTAATTTCCGATGCAGGAACGCCAGCCATTTCTGATCCAGGGTTTTTGTTAACTCGCGCTTGTGTGGAAAACGGAATTGAAGTGGATTGTTTACCAGGTGCGACAGCTTTTGTACCCGCTTTGGTAAATAGCGGATTACCTAATGATAAATTTATTTTCGAAGGTTTTTTACCTGACAAAAAAGGAAGACAAACGCGTTATTTGGCTTTAGCCGAAGAAACTCGTACCATGATTTTATACGTTTCTCCACATAAATTAGTGAAAACATTAGCGGAATTTATCCAATATTTTGGCGCCGACAGACAAGTTTCTGTTTCCAGAGAAATTTCCAAACTACACGAAGAAACCATCCGTGGAACTGCTGAAGAAGTCCTAAAACATTTCGAAGCAAAACCACCAAAAGGAGAAATTGTTGTGGTTGTTGGCGGGAAAATTTCAGAAAAAGAAAAAAAATCAAAAGATGAATAGTTTAAAAAATCTTCTAGATAAAATAAAGAGTAACCAATTCGTTTCTTTCCCAGAAACCATCGCTCACATCGATGAAAATTATATTTTCACACCAACGACTTTCAAAAACGGAAATCAAATTAATACAGCTGGTGAAAACAATGGTTCATGTAAAATTTTTGCTTTTGCACAATTGCAGCAATTCACCAAAGAAGAAACGTTGTCCTTATTCGGTGATTTCTATCAAGATGTGTTAAATACGCCAGACGCCACTGACCATCAAAACATCAGAAATTTTATGATTTTTGGTTGGGATGGGATTCAGTTTGAGGGTGAAGCTTTGACGATAAAATAAAATCGAATAACCAAAATTATTCGACTTCTAAATCTACAAACGAGAACGTATTTCCACTAAATAAGCCTTTGTCCGATAGTTTTAAATCTGGAATCACCAATAATGCCATAAACGAAAGTGTCATGAATGGTGCTTTTAAAGTACTTCCTAACTCTTTAGCTATTTGATCAATTTCTTGATATAATTTTCCAGTTTCCAAACCGTCTTTATCACTCATAATTCCAGCTACTGGAAGCGGTAATACTTTAGATTCGGAACCATTTACGGCACAAATTCCACCTTTGTTTTCAATTAGTAGATTTACAGCTTTGCAAATTTCAGCATCAGAAGTTCCAACCACTACAATATTGTGACAATCATGCGCCACAGAACTAGCAATTGCTCCTTTTTTTAAACCGAAGTTTTTAATAAACGCGATTGCCGATTTGGTATCACGATATCTATTTACAACTGCCATTTTTAGAATGTCATTTTCTACATCGGAAACTAATTTTCCATTTTGTAGTAACGATTTATGATGAATTTCATTTGTAATCAATTGCCCTTCCAAAGCTTCAATCACTCTTATTTTTGAAGCGGAACTCGGAAGTTCAAAATCCGTTATTTCTTTTTTAGAAATATTAAAATTATTTGGCGTTTCAAAAGCAACATGCTTCACGAAAGAGGTTCCGTTTTCTGCCACTAATTCACCGTTAATAAATGTTTTAAGCACTTTAAAATCGGTTAAATTATCCACAACAATAAAATCAGCTGCATCGTTTTCTTTTAATAAACCCACTTTCATTTTGTAGTGTTCTACAGGATTGACACAAGCTACTTGCAACACTTTAAAAACATCCATTCCTTTTGCTACAGCTCGCGCGCAAAGTGAATTGATATGTCCTAAAATCAAATCGTCTGGATGTTTATCATCTGAACAAAACATCATGTTTTCATGATTTTCAGGTAATAAATCAATCAACGCTTCGAAGTTTT
>JAULXA010000234.1:0-7279 GCA_032118875.1 Flavobacterium sp. | reverse complement strand
TTTGGTTTTGGCTTCAGACAATTCTATTTGTAATTGTTCTTTTCTTTGTTCCAATTTTTCTTTCTCGTCAATTTGCGCAGAAACGGACAAGGTGAAAAATACAACAAATAGGGTTAAAAGAAATTTGTTCATGCTAGAATTTTTTTTTGCGAAATTAATCTATTTTTATTTGAGAATAACCATCTGGAATAGAATAAGGATACGATAATGATTCATTAAACGTAATTTTTTTATATTCTACATCAATTTTCACTTGATCTTTCTGATTGGCTAAAATAGAAACGCCAGTTGGCAAGAACATATTGTCCTGATTGGTGAAAGAAGGATAATTTACCATCACATTTCTGTTTTTAGAAGTTTGATTGATAAATTGTTTCTTTAATAAATAATTTGCAGTTTCAAAACTGAACGCTTTTTCGATATCAGTTTGGTTTATTGATTTCAATTGGAATAAATTATCAGCAATTTCTGCGATAAAATCTTCTTTGGTTAAATTATCAATTGGTCTTCCCAAAAGTAAATTTTGCACTTTTTGAAAATCTAAATCGGTTCCCAACATTTTGGTTAGAATAGAATAATTGCCATCAAAATAGGTTCCGTTTGCTTTTTCGTAATAACTCACACGGGTTGGCGTAATTAAAGCTTTTGCCATCGGAATTCCGAAAAACTTAAGGTTAATCCAAATAATTTCATCTTTTTTAATTCTGATATCGGCGTTGATTGAAATAGATTGTTTTTTGTCTGCATAATCCGCCGAAGTACGAATAGAGGCCGTTTGAAAACTCAACACATTTTCGTAATGTTTTTGAATGACTTCTTTGGCTTTATTATTTGACACCGTTTGCTCTGCAACGATTTGTTCCGCAACTGTTTTTTTAGTTTTGCACGAAGCAATTACTAATAAAATTAAGGTGTATGTGATATATTTTCTCATATTATTTTTTAGATATTGCATCTAATCTTTTTTGATACGTTTGTTTTAATTTGGCGTCTGCTAATCCATCGGCACAAAAAATAAATTGTTTGCAAAATCCGGCTTCTAAATTTGGATCGTCGATTACATATTCGATTCCCATTTCTAAAAAGTCTTTTGCTTTTTTAAAGTTTTTCAAATTGTTATTTCCTTTTCCTGCGTAATAATACAAATTGGCTTTTGTTGGAAATAAATCGATATATTCTTCCGATTTTTTAGCCATTTTTTCATATTGCTTATTGAAATCGTAAATATTCAAAAGTAAATCGATGGCTTCTATATCATTTGCATTCGATTTCTCCATATATTTTTGAGCCAATTCGAAATTGTTTTTATTGTAGAAAAACTTTCCTAATTCTTTATTAACATCCAACCCAATAGTATTATCGAAATACGTTAATGTGTTGTCAATTTCAGTTAGCAATTGCGGGTTTTTCGTAGCAAAAATTAAAAATTCGTTTAATACTCTATGTTTGATTTTAAAGTCGATTTTATTGCTTTTGACAACTCGTTTATATGATTCCGTTGCTTTTGGAATGTCATTTGCATTGATGTGAAATTTGATTAAACTTACGTGTACTAAGTCGGAATTTGGTATTTCTTTTTCTAACAACAAAGCCATTTCAAATGCTTTTTCTTCTTGATTTGTGGTAGAATATTGATAAATTAAATCGATGTAATTTTGTTCTGTTTTTGGATTGCTTTTTATAGCAGCTTCTAAATCGGTCACTTTTGGTTTTACACCTTTTTGCATGCTTTGAATTTGCATTTGGTACGATTCCATGGCTTTGGTTAACGTTCCTTTGCTTTCAATATCGTCTATTACGGATTTTGCTTTATCAAATTGTTGCGTGTTCATGTACAACGACACCAAATCTTCTTTCATATTGGCATCGAAAGTCACTAGTTTTTCAACAATTGGAATGGATTTATTAAAATCTTTGGTTTGATAATACACATCGTACAAGCCATTCCAATACCAACGTTGTTTCGGTTCTAAATCAACTGCTTTTTGAAAGGCAGTTTCTGCTGCAGGATAATTTTTTTGATTCAAATAATTGACACCTAATTGATAGTGAACTTCCGGATTATTGGGTTCTTTTTGCAAGCATTTCTCCAATGAAATAATGGCTTTGTCGTAATTTTCAATCGCTTTTTGTTTTAAAGCTTCATAAAAATTATTTTCGAATTCATTTTCCGCAGTTTCCACTTCTTCTGGATTGACTTGTCCGAAAGAAAGTTGAAAAAGGAAAAGAAAAGCTATTATTTTTTTCATTTGTTATTTGGTGTTACTCAAAGTAAGCAAAAATTATTCCATTGTTGAATAGTCGCCTAAACTTACGCTGGTGAATTCGCCATTATAGTTTACGTGATTACCAATCATAGCATTATCTAACTTCGCATTTTTAATATGTGCGTGTGTTTGAATTAAGCTATTTTTAATTTTACTGTTTTGAATGTGGGAACCTTTTCCGATTGAAACATTTGGTCCGATAATCGAATCAATAATATATACATCTTCATCAATAAAACAAGGTTGAATGATTTGAGAATTATCTAAACGCACATCTACAGCCACTAAATCTTCACCATCTTCTTGTAAGAAACCTAACATTCTGTTATTGGTATCAACCGTAACATCTTTGTTACCGCAATCCATCCATTCGTCTACTTTTCCTGGTACGAATTTCATTCCTTTTGCCATCATTTGCTTGATACCATCATTAATTTGGTATTCGCCACCATGAATTATGTTGTTATCTAAAACTGCTTGTAATTCATTCTTTAAAACCGCAATATCTTTGAAATAGTAAATTCCGATAACGGCTAAATCAGAAACAAATTCTTTTGGTTTTTCAACTAATTCTACAATTTCATTAGCTTCATTTAAATTGATCACTCCAAAAGCTTCTGGTTGATCCACTTGTTTTACCCAAATTACAGAGTCTGCTGTAGCATCTAACTCGAAATCGGCACGAATTAACGTATCCGCATAAGCAATAACTGCTGGTCCAGATAAAGAATCTTTCGCACACATAATGGCATGACCAGTTCCTAATGCTTCATTTTGATAATAAATAGTTCCTTTTGCGCCAATTTTTGTAGCAATAGCTATTAAATCTTTCTCTACAGTTGCTCCAAAACTTTCGTGAATGATAAAAGCCACTTCATCAATAGGTTGATTGATTACTTTGGCAATATCTTCTACCAAACGATGTACGATTGGTTTCCCAGCAATTGGAATTAATGGTTTTGGAATAGTTAAAGTATGTGGGCGAAGGCGTGAACCACGACCAGCCATTGGTACGATTATTTTCATGTTTTATTTATTTTTTAACCGCAAAGTCGCAAAGATTTTTCGCAAAGTTCGCAAGGTTTTGTTTATTTATTTAAGACGCAAAGTCTGTTTTTTTTTTACCGCAAAGTCGCAAAGTATTTTCGCAAAGTTCGCAAGGTTTTGTTTATTTGTTTAAGACGCTAAGTCTGTTAAACTGAAAACTTATTTCACCCCAGTACTACCAAATCCGCCTTCGCCTCTAGAGGTTTCGGTTAATTCTATGGTTTCTTGCCATTCGGCGCGTTCGTGTTTAGCGATGATTAGTTGTGCAATTCTTTCTCCGTTTTCAATTACGAAATCTTCGTTTGATAAATTTACTAAAATCACACCAATTTCTCCTCGATAATCGGCATCAACTGTTCCCGGAGAATTTAATACTGTTATTCCTTTTTTGAAGGCTAAACCACTTCTTGGTCGCACTTGAGCTTCAAAGCCAATTGGTAATTCTATAAAAAGTCCTGTTTTCACTAACGTTCTTTCTAAAGGTTTTAGCGTGATTGATTCGGTTAAATTCGCACGTAAGTCCATTCCTGCAGAAGCATTCGTTTCGTAGTTTGGTAATGGATGTTGTGATTTATTGATAATTTTTATTTGCATTTTTATTTTTTTTTACCGCAAAGTCGCAATGATTTTTCGCAAAGTTCGCAAGGTTTTATTTATTTAATTTTGTGAAATCTAATTTTATTTTCGTTTAATAATTCTTAAAATTACTTCTTTTTCATTTTTGTAAATATAATAACTAAACCCAATGATTGCAAGAATTCCGAAAACGAATGTTTGACGTAAAATATCTACATAAAAAGAAATACAAGCTAAAGTTATCGAAGCAAAAAGGTAGGTTAATATCTTTTTCATTTCGAAAGGAATTGGATATTTTTCTTTTCCCAAATAATACGAAATAACCATCATACTTCCGTAAGCAGAAATAGTAGCAATGGCAGAACCTAAATAACTCATCTTAAATTTTACAATTAAAATGTAGTTTAAACTTAAAGTTATTATGGCTCCAACTGCTGAAATATAGGCTCCTATTATTGTTTTGTCAATTAATTTGTACCAAACGGATAAACTCGTGTAAATACCTAAAAAGAAATTGGCAATTATGATTAAAGGTACAATTTTCATGGCTTCCCAATATTCTGGTTGTCTGACTAAAAAGAATTTTACAACATCTGCAAAAACAATCACAACTAATAAAATTAGCGAACCTAAAATGACAAAATATTTAGTAATAGTGGCATAGGTTTGTGGTGCATTCGCATTTCCAGCTTGACTGAAGAAAAAAGGCTCGATTCCCAAGGTATAAGCAGTGCGGAATAAAACCATAAATAAGCCGATTTTGTAACATGCTGAATACGCTCCAACAGCTGCTTTTGCTGTGGCTGGATCTAACCATTCTGATAATAAAATTTTATCTAAATGTTCGTTAATTCCGAAAGCTAAACCAGCGAATAAAATGGGCCAACCGTATTGAAGCATTTTTTGCCATAATTCTTTATTGAACAACCAATTGGGTTGAAAATAATGTGGCATAAACAACACAAAAGTGAACAAACTTGCAATTAAATTCGCCAAGAAAACATAGCCAATTTGATAGTCTTCGAAATAAAAAGTACTCCAAAATCCTTGTGGATTGGCTTGTGCTAATTTTGGTAAAATGGCCAATAAAAACACGTTAAGCAACATATTAATGATAACGTTTGAGATCTTAAAAACAGAGTATTTAATAGGTTTTTGTTCCGCTCGAAGTTTGGAAAACGGGATAATTACTAAGGCATCAAATGCTAAAATCCAAATGGCATAATTTATATATTCTTTATCTACGTTTAATAAGCCTGCGAGTGTTTTTTGAAATAAAAGCGCAATGCACAAAAACAATATGGTGCTCCAAAAAATAGAAACTGTGGATGTGCTAATAACTTCTCTTTTATTGTCTTCTTTATGGTAAAATCTAAAAAAAGCAGTTTCCATTCCGTAAGACAAAATGACATTGAAAAATATCATGTAAGCTAACAAAATAGTGATTTCACCGTACGCCACTTTCGGCATTAAATCGGTGTGCAAACCCACTAATAAAAAACTGATTACTCGTGGCAACACCGTTGCAATTCCGTATATAAGGGTTTGTTTTAAAAGACTTTTATTGGCGCTCAATTTTTATTTTTTAGAATAACAAAAATAGTTAATTATTTCTTGGTTTAGCAGATGGATAAGCTAACATTGGTAATTCTTTTACGTTATCTAAAATTACAAATTTTTCCTTACCGTCAATTTTTAAAAACACTTTGGCTTGATTCGGTTTTAAATCTGTTTTAAATGTTGGTGTTTCAATGGTTTCTTGTTTATTATCAAATCGTTTAATAGAAGATTGATAAGATAAGTCGTCCACTTTAACTAACAAACCTTCTCTTCCCTGAAAATGAATTTTAACAAATTCGATATTAGATGGCAAACCTTTAAGTAACGTAATACTCAAAATGGTTCCGCCGCCAGCGCCTTTAACTCCGCCAACCCAATTTTGATAGGTTACTTTTTCGATATATTCGTTAGCTTCTTGACTTACTTTTTCTGATGAACAAGTGTTCATGTTGAAAAATGCTACTATAATTAAGACTAATATTTTCATAACTTTTTATTTTAAAATTTTAACAAAATGAAATCCTTTTGGTTGAAATCCGTGATTAATATAGAACTTACCTGCTGAAAAATTAGTAGTAAATGCATCCAATACAATCTGATTTGCGTTCTCTTTTTTAGCTATTTTGTGTACTTCATCAATTAAAATATCGCCAACTTTTTGACCTCTAAATTTTTCATGTACTACAAAACTATCAATTTCTATATATTTACCAGACCATAATTTAGTACCAATCCAAACTCCAGTTAAAGCAATAACCTTATTGTCTTGTAAAACAATCACTTGTTGGTAATTACTTTTTAACATATCGTCTAAAAGTGTGCCATATTTTTCAATCGTAAATTCAGGATACAACTGTTGTACAATTTCCAACTGTTGTAACATGTCTTCTTTTCTTGTTAAAATACGGATTTCCATCATAATTTTGTAAATAAATCTTAATTTTGGTAAAATTTTTATCAAATTTAATTTTATGAAATATTCTTTACAAGTTTTAAGCCTTCTATTTTCAATATTTATTTTCGGTCAAGACAAACAGAACAACATACAAGATGAGTATTTATATTTAGAAAACCAAAAACTAGATAAAACTAATGATTGGGTAAATGCGGAAAATGAAATAAGTAAAACATATTTAGAAGAAGTAACTAAAAAGTACAATTTCAGAAATAAAATTATTGAATACGGAAATTTATCAAACAACCCACTACCAAATAAAATAGGAAAGTATTTTTATTCCCGATATATTAAAGATAAAAACACGCCTGCTTCTTTATTTTACAGAAAAAAACTTAATGATTTACCTGTAGAAATATTTGATACTTATGATATTTATAACGACAAAAACATTTCTATTTCTAGCTATTTCCCTTCAGAAAACTCTATGAAAATTGGAATTATGATTGACAAAAATGGTGGCGATAAAAAATTTGCCAAATTTGTTGACATTAGTTCTAAAAAAATTTACGATGAAGAATTGTCCGATATTAAATTTTCTAATTTAGAATGGAATAACGACAAAGGTATTTTTTATAAAAAGAACTCAAATAACAATACGATTGAAAAAGACTCAACATTTACCATTTACTATCATCAATTAGGTTCTAAACAAGAAGATGACGTTTTGGTTTATGATGCTAGTATTTCTAAAAAAGAGTTTTCTTTTTTTACAACCAAAAGTAATTTGTACCTTATTGAAATTGGTTTAAATGGAAATCGGATTATTTATTATTCCGATTTGAATGATTCCCGTTTTGAAATTAAAAAACTAAAAGAACTTAACAATATCAGTTCTATTTTAAAAATTGTTGGAACAAAAATTTACATTATT
>JAULXA010000233.1:0-9269 GCA_032118875.1 Flavobacterium sp. | reverse complement strand
CGCCAATTTCCGAGTGAATACTAAACGCGAAATCTAAAGAAGTAGCTCCTTTTGGCAACGATTTAATTTCACCTTTTGGAGTGAAAATGTATATTTCTTTTGCGTATAAATTCAGTTTGAAATCTTCTACAAAATCTACTGCATTATTGTTCGAATTTTCAAGCGCTTCTTTCAGTTGATTTAACCAAATTTCTAGGCTATTTTCTTCGGTAGCATTGTTTTTATATTTGTAATGAGCGGCATAACCTTTTTCAGCAATTTCATCCATTCGTTCACTACGAACCTGAATTTCTACCCAACGACCCATTGGTCCCATTACCGTAATGTGTAAGGCTTCGTAACCCGTTGATTTTGGTGAAGAAATCCAATCACGTAAACGACTAGGACTTGGTCGGTAATGATCTGTAACTACAGAATAAATTTTCCAAGCTAGGAATTTTTCATCGTGAAGATTAGATTTATAGATAATTCTAAGCGCAAATTTATCGTAAACTTCGTCAAAAGTCACCCCTTGTGCTTTCATTTTTCTTCGGATAGAATAGATAGATTTCGGTCGGCCTTTGATTATAAAATCAATACCTTCATCGGTCATGGATTTACCAATTACATCTGAAATGGCCTTAATATATGCATCTTGTTCTTCTTTAGTTTCCTTAATTTTACTAAAAATATCCGCGTATACTTCTGGTTCTGTATATTTTAAGCCTAAATCCTCTAATTGTGTTTTGATATTATATAAACCTAATCGATGGGCGAGTGGCGCATAAATATATAAGGTTTCTGAAGCGATTTTGGCTTGTTTGTAATCTGCCATTCCGTCCATAGTTTGCATGTTGTGCAACCTGTCGGCGATTTTGATTAGAATTACTCGAACATCGTCGTTTAATGTCAGTAACATTTTTCGGAAATTCTCTGCTTGAAGCGAAATTTCTTGTTCGTTTTTTACTTTGGGTATTTTGGTTAATCCTTCAACAATTTTAGCAATTTTAGGATTAAACATTTTTTCAATGTCAGAAATGGTAATGTCAGTATCTTCCACCACATCATGCAATAGGGCAGAAGCGATTCCTGTTGAACCTAAACCGATTTGCGATGCCACAATTTTAGCCACAGCAATTGGATGAAAAATATAGGCTTCACCTGATTTTCTTCTTTGCTCTTTATGGGCTTCAACCGCAACGTCAAATGCTTTACGAATTAGCTTTTTATCTTCATCGGTTAAACTCTGATAACTAATGCGAAGTAACTCTTTATATTCTTTGGCGATGGCTTTTTTTTCGGCTTCTAAATCTATCTCTGTCATATTCGAATTTTGTACTATAAAAATAGTGTTTAAAATTTAGATATCAAAAAAAAAGCGTTCTAAAAAAGAACGCAATTTTTAATTTATTTTTTATTGAAATCTAAATCCTGAAAATCGTAGCTAAAATCGGTTAGTTCAGAAATTGCTGCCATTTTAATATTGGTGTTGTTGGCTGAAAAAGTGATTAAAGCATCAGCATTAAAACTTCGGTTGAACCATTTTACGGCAAATGAGTTGCCTTTGTAGAAGAAAATTTCACCAGCTAATTGAGGAGAACGCTCCGAATTAAAATACATTTTTCCTTTTTTCTCAGAAATCGTAATGTTTCCAAACCAATTGTCTTTGTAAGTTCCGATGTAATTCTTAGCTTCAATTTTTACTTTATTCTTCTTGTTTTCTGCAATTTTTGCCCAAACTTCTGTAGTTACTTTATCAGCTTCAGCTATATTGTTCTTTTCTCTATCACTAAAAATTTTTACATAATCTTTGTATTCGATATTTAAATAAGAATCTTTAATTGTACTTGTAATCGCATTAAAAGCCGCACCAGATTGCTGATTGGTTAACACTACTATTCCTAAATTTAATTCTGGAATAAGAGTGACTTGCGTTACAATTCCTTCTAAACCACCAGTATGCGTGACTTGTTTGTAACCTTTTACATCGCTTAAAAACCAACCTAAACCATAACCTGAAAAATGAGTAAAATAAGGTTCTCTCGTTCTAGCTGGAATGATAGTTTGTAATTGCCACATTTCGTTATGTTGTGCTTCGGAAAACATTTTAAATTGTTTTTCCGAACCGTATTTTCCTTGTTGCAATTGCATAATCATCCATTTACTCATATCGTTTACAGAAGAATAAATTCCGGCAGCCGCATCAAAAGTTTGATTTTTGTATCGTGAAATAACTTTTAATTTTCCATCTGTTGGCACGTGTGGATCAATAATGTTTGTCGTGTCTTTCAAACGTAAAAAGGAACCAGCACTATTGTTCATTTCTAATGGTTTCATTATTCTGTTTTCAATGAAATCGCACCATGATAAACCACTTACTTTTTCAATAACTTCACCGGCAACGATGTACAATAAATTATCATAATCGTATTTGGTTCTGAAAGCTGAAACAGGTTTTAGATGTTGTAAATTTTCAATCACATCTTTTGGTTTGAAATTACTTCCGTCAGGCCAAATCATTAAATCTCCAGCGCCTAATCCTAAACCACTTCTGTGCGTTACTAAATCGCGAACGGTAAATTCAGTCGTAACATAGTCGTTATACATTTTAAAATTAGGTAAATGTTTCACGACTTTATCGTCCCAATTCATTTTTCCTTCATCCACCAACATCGCAATGGCTGCTGTAGTGAACGCTTTACTATTAGAAGCCACTCCGAAAAGTGTATTGCCATCTACTTTATCTTTTTTTAGTATAGATTTTACACCATACCCTTTACTGTGAATGATTTTTCCGTCTTTTACGACTGCAACCGCAACTCCAGGAACGTTAAAAGCTTTTAGTGTGTTTTCTGCTACTTCATCAATTTGTTTTTCCGTGATTTGAGAAAATGCACTGAATGTGGTTAGAAGTGAGATTAAGAATATTTTTTTCATTTGTTATGTTTTTTGTTTCAGGTTTCAAGTTTCAGGTTTCAGGTTTTTGTAATTAAAATCCTCTTTGTCTTTTTGCTTCGAATAGTAAAATCGCGGCAGCTACCGAAACATTCATAGAATCGATAATACCTTGCATTGGAATGTTGATGTTTTTGGTTGAATTTTGTCTCCAAACTTCTGTAATTCCCGTGGCTTCTGTACCTACAACTAAAGCGGTTGGTTCGTTATAATTTTGTGTGTGATACGTTGCGGAATCTTGTAAAGTCGCACAATAGATATTGATATGGTTTTCTTTTAAAAAGGCAATGGCTTCTTCTGAAGTCGCCACGGCAATTTGTCGTGTAAACAAACAACCCACACTTGAACGCACAATATTTGGATTGTATAGATCCGATTTTGGATTGGCAATAATAACCGCATCAATATTGGCAGCATCTGCAGTACGTAACAAAGCACCTAAATTTCCTGGTTTTTCTAATCCTTCTGCGACTAAAATTAAAGGGTTTTTAGATAATTTTAAATCGGATAATTGTAAAGGTTTTGTTTTTGCAATAGCAATAATTCCTTCAGTTGTATCGCGATAGGCTAATTTCTGGTAGACTTCTTTCGAAATTTCAATTAATTCCACTTGTTGTGAAGTCAATTTTTTGATTTGATTTTCCGAAATGATTTCTGGTAAAAACAAAACAGTTTCTAATTCGTAACCACCTTTTACGGCTAATTCAATTTCACGTTGTCCTTCAATAATAAAAGTTCCAGATTGTTTTCTTGCTTTGGCTTTGTCTTGCAATAAAACTAAGTTTTTTACAAACGGATTTTGAATGGATGTGATTTGTTTCATAGTTGTAAAGCGCTAATTTAGCCACGAAGGCACTAAGACACAAAGGTATCTTTTTTAAGTAAAAAAACAAAGTCGCAAAACGAATGGCTTTGCGACTTTGAAAATTAGTAATTTGAGATTTAGTTTTTTACTTCCGACTTCATACCTTCAGCTTCATACTTCCCTTTATATCTTTCGTATAATTCGGTTTGATGACTTTCTAAACTAATTTGTCTTCCATCAATAAAAGCATGAGATAATTTATTCGTTTTCATATCTAAAGCATCGCCTTCTGAAATGAATAGGGTAGCGCTTTTTCCAGTTTCCAATGTTCCGTATTTGGCATCAATTCCTAAGATTTTTGCGGTGTTTGAAGTGATTAATTTCAACGCATCTTCTTTGTTCATTCCCCAAGCCGCACAAGTTCCTGCATAAAAAGGTATGTTACGAGTTTGCATACGTTCCATATCACCTGAATTTTCTAGACCTACAATAATTCCCTTATCCGTTAAGATTTTAGCAATTTTGTAGGGTAAATTCACATCTTCATCTTCAGAATTCGGTACATCGTGTATTCTTCTTAGTAAAACGGAAACGTTATTTGCTTTTAATAAATCGGCAATTTTATGAGCGTTATATCCACCAATAATGACTAGCTTTTTAATATTGTTTTTCTTTTTGAATAGGATAATATCTGTAATTTCTTTTTCGCCATTTGCGTTTACATACAAGGTTTTATCTCCGTTTTGTAAGCCGTTCATAGCATCGTAAGGAATGTCTTTTACTTTTTTATCCGAATTGGAATAGCCCAAAGCTTGGTCAAAAAATGATTGAATCGCTTTAGTTTGTTCGTCGTATTTTTTGTTGGGTTCGATTCCACCTGGTTCTGCCCACCAACCTAATCTCGCATAGCTATTTGGCCAACGCATGTGAATTCCATCATTTTCTTTAACGATAGCGTCTTCCCAATTCCAAGCATCTAATTGTACCACAGATGAAGTTCCAGAAATTCTTCCGCCACGAGGCGTAATTTGCGCTAGCAAAACGCCATTTGGTCTGGCTGATTCGGTAATTTTAGATTCAGTATTATAAGCAATGATACTTCTGATATGTGGATTGAATTCTCCAATTTCACTTTCATCATCTGAAGCACGAACGGCATCCACTTCCACTAATCCTAAAGTTGAATTAGGTGCGATGAAACCTGGATAAATGTGTTTTCCATAAGCTTCTATTGTAATATCATGTTTGGCTGGTCGAGCTATTGTTCCATCCATAATGGTTGCAATTTTACCATCAACAATAGAAATTAAACTGTTTTCTTGAATTTTTCCGTTACCTAAATGTGCTGTTCCACCCATTATTAATATGGATTTTGTTTGTTTTGGTGCTGGCGTTTGTTGCGCAAAACTTACTAATGAAGTTAGGGCAAGTATGTATGTTAGTTTTTTCATTAGTTGTTGTATTTAGCGTGAAATTCTCTACATTTTTCACCAAGTGTATCACAGTGGTAATGTCCAGTCGATTTTTTCTTTGGTTCTTGCGTTTTTAAGCCTTTGTTTTTGGCATCTAACAATAAATTAATTAATTCATTTCTTTCTTTTTGAACCCATTCGTTTTTCGCATTTTCTTTTTCAATATCAAAGAAAATAATTCCGTCAACAACCGTTTTTTCAGCTTTAGCATAAACGGTTAACGGACTATCAGACCAAAGCACTACATCGGCATCTTTTCCAATCTTAATACTTCCTACTTTATCATCCACTTGTAATAGTTTAGCTGGATTTAACGTTACGAAATTCCAAGCTTGTTCCTCAGTAACTCCTCCATATTTTAATGTTTTTGCTGCTTCGTGATTTAATCTTCTTGACATTTCAGCGTCATCAGAATTGATTGAAACCGTTACACCTACATTATTCATAAGTGCTGCATTGTAAGGAATGGCATCGTTTACTTCATATTTATAACCCCACCAATCTGCGAAAGTGGAACCACCAACACCATGTTTAGCCATTTTATCAGCTACTTTATACCCTTCTAAAATGTGTGTGAAGGTTTGAATTTTGAAGTTGTATTTCTCTGCTACTTTTAGCAACATGTTAATTTCAGATTGTACGTAAGAGTGACAAGTAATAAAACGTTTTTTGTTTAAAATTTGACTTAAAGTTTCTAGTTCAATATCAAATCGTGGTGCAATTTTTCCTTTTTTAGCATTGTACGCATCCCATTCTTTTTGATACGCCAATGCACGAGAGAAATAATCTTCATACACTTGTTCTACACCCATTCTAGATTGAGGAAAACGCAATCTTTCTACATCGCCCCAATTCGATTGTTTTACGTTTTCACCTAAAGCAAATTTGATGTATTTTGGCGCATCTTTTACTAACATTTCCTCAGGATTGTAACCCCATTTTAGTTTGATAAATGCGGCACGACCACCAATTGGATTAGCAGAACCGTGTAATAAATTCGCAGCAGTTACACCACCAGCTAAGTTTCTGTAAATATTAATATCTTCAGAGTTTACCACATCTTCAATAGTTACTTCAGCAGAAGAATTTTGTCCGCCTTCGTTAACTCCACTTGAAATAGCAATATGTGAATGTTCGTCAATAATTCCAGCAGTTAAGTGTTTTCCAGTAGCATCAATAACTTTTCCTTTTTGAGGTAAGTTTTTACCGATTTTTACAATTTTTCCGTTTTCAATTAGTACGTCAGTTTCTTTTAATATTCCGTCTTTTTCACCTGTCCAAACCGTTGCGTTTTTAAATAAAATAGTTTCTTGTTTTGGTTTTGACGTGTTTCCGAAAGCAATATTCGGGAAAGTTACAGGATAAAATACGGGCGCTTTTTTCTCGTCTTTTTTCTCGTCTTTAGCTGTAAATTCTGATTTTTTAACAGCAGTCCAAGAAACTTCTTTACCATTTTCTAAAATAGCTTTTCCAGATAAACCGGTTTCAGATTTAAATCCAGATATCCTAATGAATTTTGATGTAACAGAATCTTTATCTTTAAGAACCATTGTAATCCAAGGGTCATTGTAAGTCAGTTTTGTTCCGAATTCTAATTTATCTTGAGAAATTTTTACGTCTAATTTTGAAATTTCACCTTCAATTGATAAATCGTATTTCGTGTTTTCTAAAGTTAAATCGTACTTACCTCTTATATCAGAAGGTTGAATTTTCTCAATAACAAATCGGTTTCCCTGAATCCAGTTTTCCTGAATGGTGTTTTTTATATCAAAAATATCGCCACTAACAATAATGAAATTAGCTAAGTTTCCTTTTTTTAAGGAACCAATATTGGTTTGATTGGCTATTTTTGCTGGAATTTCAGTCAAAGCAGCAATGGCTTTTTCTTTTGGAAATCCTAATTCTACTGCTTTTCTTAAATTCGTTAAAAAGTCTTTTGGATTTTTTAAATCGGCAGTCGTTAAAGCAAAATTGATGTTATTATCAGCAAGCACTTTTAAATTATAAGGTGCTTGATTCCAAAATTTCATATCAGATAAAGTCACTTGTTCCGCTAAAAATGAATCTGAAACATCATAAGCATCTGGGAAATTAATTGGGATAATTAAAGTAGCATTGGTTTTTTTAACTTCTTCAATTCGTTCTAATTCGTTTCCGGTACCTTTAATAATGTAGTTTACACCAAATTCGTCCCCAATTTTATCAGCTCTTAAAATGTTTAATTTATCACCAGCATTAAATATTTGCAATAAATTTTTATTTTGATTGAAAACTTCTAATGAAGCATCTTTAGTTTTGGAACTTCCAGTTGCATACCATTTTGCATCGTGGTAAAACTGACGAATTAAAGCCATACTTCCCATTAAAGACGAAGGATAAGCTTGTGCAGAAAGAGAACTTCTTTTAAAAGTAATATGTTGAGATATTTTTTTATTTAAAATTCGATTTCCATTAGTTTCTCCGTCGTTTAATGTCCAAAGTAAACCTGTTCCAGCAATAATTCCATCGTTATTAAAACTTAAAACCGTTCCGAAACCTGTATCTCTTAAATCTTTAGCCACTTTTTCATCGTAACTTAAATTTTCAGATGCATTGAAATCGGCTCTAATGTGGTCGTTCCAATAATATCCATTTCTTTCCGAATCATATTGTGGAGATCTAGAACTTCTTGGTTTTGCTTGAGGTTTTTGAATTCCAAATTCAGTGTACAAATCAATAAATGATGGATAAATAGTTTTACCAGTCGCATCAATAATTGTAGCTTCTTTAGGAATGGAAACTTGTGATCCAATTTCTAAGATTTTATCATCTTTAATTAAAATTGTAGCTTTTTCAATTTTTACATTTGATGAAGTGTAAACTGTAGCATTTGTAACTGCTACAATGTTTTTGAAGGTTTGTTTTACGCCGTCATTTTTTGGAAAATAATCTTGGCTAAACCCGAAATTAATAGTCAGAAGAACTATTAAAAGTTTAAATATTCGCATAGTTTTAGTTTTTTGTGTGCTAAAAATAGAAAAATTATTGATAAGATTTGCCTTTCAAAAGATTTTTAACAGATGTTATATCTAAAGGGAATTCTAAAATAACGTGAGTTAAACTTAATAAGTATAGCCAGTATAATCCTGTTTTGTAATTGTACAAATAGAGTAAAACCGATGAAATCCAAATCAAAAGGATTACACTAATTTTTATTTTTGTGGTTTTATGCCATTGTATAATTGCCGTTTTTGAAAACCAATTTAGATAATGATAAGTATATGCAAAGGCTATAAACTGCATTAATTTAATTCCGAAAGAAGAAAAATAAACACTTTGTTTTGTCGTGTTTTCTTCTCCGAAAAGGGACAATAAGATTTGGTTTAATTTTTCAAAGGATTCGTATTTTGAAAGTATATTTTCTTCCAAAAGTGAATTGTTCCAATTGTAATTTAGTAGAAAAATGCTCATGATTAAAAATACGATAAATGTCAAGAGAGACAATTTGTTTTTTGTTTTTAGAAACCCAGATAGAATAAAAATTCCTGTGAAAATAAAAACATGAATTAACGATGGCAGAAATATAGAGAAAACGGTTTTAAAGTATTCTCGAAAATACAATGTTGCCATAATTCCAATTAAAATTGAAAGTATAAATTTCCAGTTTTTATAAAGTTTGATCTTTTCGGTTACGTTGAAAATAGAGACTAAAAAGGTAAAAAATATTAAAAACGGGATTAATGGTTTTAATGGAAATAAAGTTGGAATATAAACAATACTTCCTATAATTAGTATTGGAACAAATAGATAATAAACATTTGTTTTATCTTGAAGAAAATAGTTTCGTTGTTGCAACCAATTGATTTCCGTGAGATAATGTAACGGACCTAAAAAAGCATATACCAAAAGAAAGGTTTGAAAAGGTAAAATAACAGCAAAAACTCCAGAAAGTAGAATCAGAAAAATATTAAGAATATCTATTTTCATTTATCTTTTTAAAAGTAAATAGCCGTTCATTGGATTTGGATAATCAGGATCATTTAAATACAGAATATAGTAATATGTTCCACCAGGAGAAT